>CALXVF010000168.1 GCA_944391895.1 uncultured Clostridia bacterium | reverse complement strand
TTTTATTTGGTGCACCTCCGGAGGGTCGAACTCCGGACCTTCTGATTAAGAGTCAGCTGCTCTACCAACTGAGCTAGAGGTGCTTCTAAGCTACTTTTTTATTATAGTCTTTTTTAGCTTAGTTGTCAAGAGTTTTGTTCATTACAAATATAATCACAAAGTTTCCAATTTCATGTTTTATATATTCTGACTCATAATCCTTATATATTTTATTGACTACTAATATTTCATCATCTTCTAAATTATTTAATTTATTTTCTACTTCATTTGCTTTATTTAACTTTATATATTCCTTATTTTCGTCTTTATTCAATGTTACATAAAAATCTAATTTTCCTCTAGGTTCTCTGTCATCATAATATACCTCTTTTTTATCAATTTCATTAATATACGTTAATGTTTGATAAAATCCTTTGGAAAAGCAAGATGATACATTTATCTTTTCTACATGATATGTATGCAATAATATTGAAAATGTAATAAATAATATTGTATATATCGTTATTAGTCCATATTTATATAATTTTTTATGTTTTATTAGGTTATATCCTTCATAAATCCCTATAGCTGAAAATATTAATAGTAAATACCAAATTGAATTAAGTCTATTTATTGTGGTTTCGTTTATTAGTATTCCCGTTAATAAGCTTAATATAAGCCAAGTTATTAGAATAAATCCTCTTGTATTATCCTCTTTCTTATTTTGTTTCATTTTCTTTATTTTAAATATAATTCCTAATATAGCAAAAACAATTGATATATGATATATAGTTCCAAACATAGGAATTACATTCCATTCTATATTATCACTTTGAAATACAATCATTGAAAGTAAATACACTATATTCTTTATAAATTGTATTCCCACATTGTCTGAGAAAAATAGCATATCAGTTGTTCGAGTAAGAGTTTCATAATACGGAATTGTAATATTAAATATTTCTATAGTTTGTCCTATTCTTAATCCATTCATAATAAATGTAATTATAATTGGCCATGCGAAAAGTATAAAAATTATAATACAAATAATTAAATCTCTAACATTTATTTTCTTTTTTCTTACTAAATAAATTGCAGTTATTAATAGGAAGAATGGTACAAAATATATTGCTATTCCATAACAATATAATGTAATTGCAAAAAATATCATTGATAAATATATTATTGCTTTTTTATTTTTTAAAATTCCTGTATAGAATATGTCCATGGCAAATAGTAAGAAATGTGGAAACATATTGCAATCCCATGCAAATAATGATTGCATAATGTGCCATGGTGAAATTGCAAGAAGTCCTAGCCCTACTAATGCAATTTTTTTATTATTTGTTATTTTCTTTACAAAATCATAAAATACAAATAATGATATTATACTTACTATTAATGTTGGCAGTCTTACGGCAAATAATGTATATCCAGATACTTTTACACTTATTGTCATTAAATATACTAATACTACGCTTTGCCCTCCCCAACCAAGTAAATATACTGGAAAACTTAATCCTAATAAGTCTTTTCCTGTTTCTGCAATTTCTCTTGCATATACTGCAGTCATTATTTCATCTATATTCATTTCAGAAATTGCATTTGGAAATTTATATACTCTTACTCCTATTCCTATTATAATTAAAATTATAAACATTATTGTTACATAATTTTTCTTTAATGTTTCTTTCATAATTGTTCCTTTTATTTATTTCTCTTTATTATAGTTGGTAGGTCATTATATGTGTCTTTTGAAACCAATGTTCTTGATATTATTAATCCATTCTTTAAAAGCACTTTGTATGTTTCACTTGTGCATCCATCTTCGCCATGTTGTGTTGTTACTTCTTCTCCTTGTTTTAAAGTTGTATCGGTCTCATATATAATTTCTGTTGGTATTATACTAGTTTCTTGTGATTCTATTGTTACATCATAATCATCATCTTGTTTAATTCCATATATATCTACTTTTACTACTCCATCTTGTGCCACAGCATTTATTTTTATTGGATATTTTCTATTATTTTTAAATTTAAAATCTACAGAACCCCAAGATACAGTTGCATCCCTACCGGCTGGTAGATATGAAGTTTTAAAATAATGACTTCTTCTCTCAACTATTTCTAAATTTGTTAATAATGCTGAATTATATAATGTTGATGATAATTGACAAATTCCTCCTCCTACATCTAGTACGACTTTCCCATTAGCATAAGCTTTTGCTTCTTTAAATCCTGCTGCAATTGTTCTTTGTCCTACTGTTTGATTATATGAAAATGTTTCTCCTGGATTTACTATTGTTCCATTTAGTTTTTGTGCTGCTAATTGCAAATTGTTATTTCTATTTATATTACTTGCATCATAATTTGTAGTACATGTTCCAAGTAAATTTGGAAATGCATTGTCTCCCAAATCTGAAACTTTTATATTGGCCTCTGTTATTGTAAGAGGTATTTCATATTCTGTTTTTTCTTCCTCTAAAATTTTCTTGGCTTCATCTATTGAAATTGCTAGTTTTACTCCACTTTCGTCTGCATGTACCTCTAGTGGTTCTTCACTTAGGTATGCATCTTGTGGCTCACATTCTATTTCATTTGCAATTTTCTCTATATCTATATTTTCTGGTGAAACTTCTTCTGTCGGTATTTCTATCACATTATCCGTATTACTAAAATCTTTTATTTCTTCTATTATTTTATTTTTTAATTCATCTTTCTTTATTTTTACTCCACTTGTTCCTCTAGTTATTATTAATTTATTGTCTTCTATATAATAATCATTTTCTATTAATACATCCGGTAATTTAGATCCTGTATCATCTATCAACGAATCTATACTCTTCTCGTCAATTGTCATTTCTATATCTATATTTCTCGGAATAAAAAAACTTAATAATATGTTATAATTATTACTTATAATGTCACCATCTCTACCAATAGAATATGCTTTTGTTACAGCATCCCCTATTTTTGCACTTATTCCTAACTGATCATATGATATTGTAGTTTCATAATCACCATGTTTAAGTTTTATACCATTTATTTTTTTCTCATTATAAATTTTATTAAGTTCTGTATTTAATTCTTCTTGCTCTTTTCCTGACACTGAAATTTCTTCTATTTTTATATTAGAATATATTTTGTCATTTTCCATATTAATTAAACTAAATATAAATAAAAAAAAAGCAACAATAAATAATAT
>CALXVF010000167.1 GCA_944391895.1 uncultured Clostridia bacterium | reverse complement strand
TATGTTACCCAGTTATATATATTTGAATTTTGTTTTATTTGTAATGGATCACTTGTTCCTGTTGCTGATGTTCTTTCATGATTTGTTCCTGCTTCATATCTTCCTAGGTAGAATCCTCCATTATTTACTGCGCTATCTTTTTCACTTTGATTTAATGCTTCTGCAAAGTATTCTGTTTCAGTTTCTGTGGTTTGTATTTTTATACTTCCTGTTGCTGAGTCTGTCCCATTTGTTT
The DNA here is from genome assembly GCA_944391895.1 of uncultured Clostridia bacterium. Classification (GTDB taxonomy): domain Bacteria; phylum Bacillota; class Clostridia; order TANB77; family CAG-508; genus CAG-793. The sequence goes on along the minus strand of CALXVF010000167.1, from coordinate 3,575 downwards.
TCCAGTTTGAATATGCATACCTGTCATAGTTTATTGTTACTGTTGCTCCACTTGGTAATTTTAATTGTCCTACTGGTATCCATACAAATTGGTTTCCATTTTTATCTTCTACTACTATTCCCCCATCAACTGTTGTTGAATCATCTTTTGGCTTAAATCCTTCTGGTATTGTTATTTTATTCCCATTTTCGTCTGTTACTGGTGTATTTTCTTCTACATATTCGTCTCTTTCTATTAGTACTTCTAAGTCTGATAGACTTGTATTTATATTTGTTATATCTCTATATGCTGTTCCACCATAGTTTCCTGTGCTATCTCTATCATCCCATAGTCTTGTATATATTCTTGTATTTCCTTCTATGGTTATTGGGCCTGTATAATTTTGGAATGTAGTTCCATTTGTACTATATTGTAAAGTATATCCTGTACTTACTGTACAATTTATTGTTACTGTTATTGGTTTATTTGTTATTCTTGTCTCACTTAATGTCAAGGTTGTGTTTGCGCTATTTAAGTCTGGTACTTTTACTGTTCCTTGTTGTTTTGTTAGTTCTGCTTCATTTCCTGCTAAATCTTTAAATGTTACTTTTACTTCATATGTTGTATTATGATCTAATCCTGAAAATTCATGAGTTGTTTGTGTTCCTGTGTAAGCAGCTGCTCCATAGCTTTCACCTTCTTTTCTTATATAGAAGCTATATTCTACTGGGTTTGGCATTTCTAGCCCAGTATCTGTTACTCCAGATACTGTGGCTGTCATTGCCTTTGTGCTTACGTTTGATATATTTAGAGTTCCTGTTGGAGCATCTTTATCTATATTTGTTACATCTATATATACCGAATTACTGTTATTTGTTCCATCTGTGACTCTAGCATATACTCTTCCGTTTGATGTCATTGGTACTGGTCCTGTATATCTTGTGTAATTGTTTTCATTATTTATACTGTACTCTATATAGAATTTACTGTTAACTCCTGTTACCTCTATTGTTACATTTACTGTATCTTTTGTTGGTGTGGTTGGGTTTAGTGTAAATGATATATTCTCATCTACTACTAGTTCTGGTGGCAATATGATATTTGTTTGTGATTGTATTACTCCTTCTCCTTCATTTCCTGCTCTATCTGTTGCTGTAACTCTTATATCATATGTTTTTCCTTCTTGTAAATCACTAAATGTTGTTTCTCCTGTTGTATTTTCTCCTCTTGATTGATAATCTCCTGTATCTTTTTCTCTTATATAGTATTTATATGTTGTTGGACTTGGCATTCCCAATCCTTGGTCTTTTGCTGTTGCTTTAATTGTTATTGAATTTTCTGTTGTGTCAGTTACTTGAACATTTATTGTTGGATTATCTTTATCTATATTTGTTACGTCTACATATACTGAATTACTTGTTTTGCTTCCATTAGTTACTCTTGCATATACTCTTCCATTTGATGTCATTGGTACTGCATTTGTATATCTTGTGTAACTGCTTCCATTATTTGTACTATATTCTATATAATAGCTTGAATCTATTCCACTTGTTCTTATTGATACATTTACTGTTCCTTTTGTTGGTCCATTTGGATCTAGTGTAAAGAATATATTTGTTCCTACTTCTATATCTGGTGCCTCTGCTTCTCCTGTTTCACTATCTATCTTTATCTCTCCTGTATTTCCTGCTTTATCATCTGCAGTTACCATTAATTGATATATTGTAGAACTATTTAAGTCTGTATATGTGTATCTTCCTGTATTGTTTGACGTAATGTATTTATATGAGTTATCATTTTGGGTTTTGATGTAGTATTTATATACTATTGGATCTGGCATTCCCATTTCATTGTCTGTTGCTGATACACTTACTGTTGCTGTTGTAGCTGTTGAACCTGTTAAACTTCCAGTTAATACTGGTGGTGTTGTATCTTTTATTATTTGACTTATTATTTGACTATAATGACCTTCGTCATCTTTATATCTAGCATATATTGTTGAACCATTTGGGACTTCGACACTTGTATTTGGATACTCTTTCCACTCGCCATTTCCTATTTTATATTCTGTTGTATAGCTTGGGTTAGTTGATATTTGAACTATTCCGCCATTATCATTCCAATCAACAATTTCTATTGATGGTCTATCTTGTATTGTTCCTTCTTCACCTTCGCCTGTTCCAGAACCTCCATTTATTGCTTCATTCATGTCACTAACTAAATCATTAATTGCCCCTTGCTCTTGATTGGTTGCAGTTTGATACTGATTTACGGCATTCTGAGTTTGTCCAACAATTCCATTATCTCCCAATCCTAAATTTAGTCCTACTGCTGCTAAAATTAGCATTACTAATATTGTTACTGCTAAACTTATTAATGTTATTCCTGAATTTTTATTTTTCATGGTATACCTCTCTATTTTTTTATTTATTTTTACATGGTAATTATATATATGTATATCATTTTTTTCAAGAATTTTGTCGATTTTTATATTTTTGTAATATATTTGTAATATTTATATTATTTACAAATTTTATTTTTTTATAATAAAAAACTCTAATTTGCATTTTTTACAAAATTAGAGTTTTTTGTATTTTTATGATTATATGTTTGAGTTTTTGTGTTTTGCTCAAATCATAATTCTATTAGTACATTCCGCCCATTCCTGCATCTGGAGCTTCTCCTCCACAGTGGCAGTCTTTCTTTTCTGGAATATCTGTAACTATACTTTCTGTTGTAAGTATCATTGATGCTATTGATTCTGCATTTTGAATTGCACTTCTTGAAACCTTTGTTGGGTCTACAATTCCAGCTTTTTTCATATCTACATATTGTTCATTTTTTGCATCAAATCCAATTCCTGCTTTTTCTGATTTTACTTTTTCAAGTATTACTGCTGGTTCTAATCCGGCATTAATTGCTATTTGTTTTACTGGTTCTTCTAAAGCTTTTAATATTATTCTTGCACCTATTTTTTCATCATTTGAAAGAGTATTTACAACTTTTTCAACTTCTGGAATTATGTTTACATATGCTGTTCCACCACCTGCTACAATGCCTTCTTCAACAGCTGCTTTTGTTGCAGATAATGCATCTTCAATTCTTAATTTTTTATCTTTCATTTCAACTTCTGTTGCTGCACCAACACCAATTACTGCAACTCCTCCAGCTAGTTTTGCTAATCTTTCTTGTAATTTTTCTTTTTCATATTCGCTCTTTTCTTCATTTAATTGTGCTCTTATTTGACCTACTCTATCTGCTATTTGCTGTTTATCTCCATTACCGTCTACAATAATTGTTTTATCTTTTTCTACTTTTACTTGTTTTGCTCTTCCTAATTGTGTTATTTCTGTATCTTTAAGTTCTAATCCTAGGTCTGAAGTTATTACTTCTCCTCCTGTTAAAACAGCTATGTCTTGTAGCATTTCTTTTCTCTTATCTCCATATCCTGGTGCTTTTACTGCTACTACATTCAATACTCCTCTTAACTTATTTAGTATTAATGTAGATAAAGCTTCTCCTTCTATATCATCACATATAATAACTAGTTTTCCTGACATTTTCATTACATTTTCTAGTAATGGTAGTATTTCTTG
>CALXVF010000166.1 GCA_944391895.1 uncultured Clostridia bacterium | reverse complement strand
TCTGCAAAGTATTCTGTTTCACTTTCTGTAGTTTGTATTTTTATACTTCCTGTTGCTGAGTCTGTTCCATTTGTCTTCCAATTTGAATATGCATATCTATCATAATCTATTGTTACAGTTGAGCCACCTGGTAGTTTTAATTGTCCTACTGGTATCCATACAAATTGGTTTCAATTTTTATCTTCTACTACTACTCCTCCGTCTACTGTTGTAGCATCATCTTTTGGTTTGAATCCCTCTGGTATTGTTATTTTATTTCCGTTTTCATCTGTTACTGGTGTATTTGTATCTACAAACTCATCTCTTTTTATTAGTACTTCTAAGTCTGATAAAGTTGTATCTATGTTTGTTATATCTGTAGAAGCAGCTCCCCCAAAGTTTCCTGTACTATTTCTATCATCCCACAATCTTGCATATACTTTTGTATTTTTATCTATAGTTATCGGTTCTGTATAGTTTTGATATGAACTTCCATCTGTACTATATTGCAATGTGTATCCAGTGCTTGCTGTGCAATTTATTGTTACTGTTATTGGCTTATTTGTTATTTTTGTTTCACTCAATGTGAATGTTGTATTTGTGTCATTTAAATCTGGTACCTTTTCTGTTTTTTGCGTTTTTGTTAATTCTGCCTCATTTCCTGCTAAATCTTTGAATGTTACTTTTACTTCATATGTTGTATCATGATCTAATTCTGTAAATTGATAGCTTGTTTGTGTTCCTGTGTAAACAGCTGCTCCATAACTTTCAATGTCTTTTCTTATATAGTAACTATATTGTATCTGACTTGGCATTCCAAGCCCAGTATCTGTTACTCCAGATACTGTGGCTGTCATTGCCTTTGTGCTTACATTTGATATATTCAATGTTCCTGTTGGATTATCTTTATCTATATTTGTTACATCTACATATACTGAGTTACTATTGTGTGTTCCATCTGTAACTCTAGCATATACTCTTCCGTTTGATGTCATTGGTATAGGTCCTGAATATCTTGTATAATTGTTTTCATTATTTATACTGTATTCAATATAGAATTTACTGTTAACTCCTGTTGTCGCTATTGTTACATTTACTGTTCCATTTGTTGGTGTAGTTGGATTTAGTGTAAATGATATGTTTTCATCAACTACTAGTTCTGGTGGTAATGTTACATTCGTTTGTGCTTGTATCTCACCTTTTCCTTCATTTCCAACTTTATCTTCAGCAGTAACCCTTATGTCATATATTTTTCCATCGCTTAATCCTGTAAAGTTACATTGTCCAGTAGAATCTTCTCCTTTATATTGATATTCTCCTACTCCTTTTTCTCTTATATAATATTTGTATACTATAGGACTTGGCATTCCTAATCCTTCATCTGTTGCTGTTGCTTTTATTGTTATTGAATTATCTGTTGTGTTAGTTACTTGGACATTTATTGTAGGTTCTTGTTTATCTATATTTGTTACATCTACATATACTGCATTACTTATTTGACTTCCATTTGTTACTCTTGCATATACTCTTCCGTTTGATTCCATTGGTACTGCATTTGTATATCTTGAATAGTCATTTTGATTATTTACACTATATTCAATATAGTAATCTGTATTTATTCCTGAAGTTCTTATTGTTACATCTACATTCTGATTTGTTGGTCCACTTGGATTTAAAGTAAAGAATATGTTTGTTCCTACTATTAAGTCTGGTGCTTCTTCAACTCCTGTTTCTGTATTTATTTTTATACTTCCGGTATTTCCTGCTAAATCTTTTGCTGTTATCATCATTTCATAAATAGTTGAACTACTTAAATCTGTGAATGTATATTCTCCTGTTGTATTCTGTCCTTTATATTCATAGCTATTACTATCTTGAGTTTTTATATAGTACATATACACTATAGGATTTGGCATTCCCATTTCATCATCTGTTGCTGATGCTTTTACTGTTGCTGTAGATGATGTTGTTTCTGTTAATTGTGCAGTTAATTTTGGTGGCGCTGTATCTTTTATTATTCTACTTACAGTTTGACTGGTATTTCCTTCATTATCTTTATATCTTGCATATATTGTTGAACCATTTGGTACTTCTATTACTGTGTTAGGATATGTTGTCCATTCTCCATTGCCTATTTTATATTCTGTTGTATAACTTCCACTTCCAGTTATTGTTACTAAACCTCCAACATTATTCCAATCTACAATGTCTATACTTGGTTTTTCTTGGATTGCTCCGTTTCCACTATCTCCGCCTCCGGTTTCTCCTGAATTTATTGCTTCATTTAAATCATCGACTAAGTCGTTTACTGAATCTTGTTCTTGGTCTGTTGCATTTTGATATTGGTTTATTGCATTTTGAGTTTGCCCTACTATTCCTCCATCTCCTAATCCTAGATTTATCCCCACTGCCGCTAGGATTATCATGACTAGTATTGTTACTGCTAAACTTATTAGCGTTATTCCGGATTCTTGGTTTTTCATTTTTCCTCCTACTTTTTATTTTCTTGTATTTATTTTACACTTTTTCATGATTATTATATCTAGCCATGAGATTTTTTTCAATATTTTTTGGTTTTTGTAATGTTTTTGTAATATATGAAGAAGAAACGACCTTTAGCTTATTGCTACAAGTTCGTTTCTCACTTAATTTTCTACTCTTCCGAATTATGTAACCTATTGGCACTGAAAGTGCCAATACAGCGTACAGTACTACAAAATGTAAAGTACGGCCCTAGAAGAAAGGTAGCTGCTGTTGCTGCTCGCACCGAAGTTGCCACGGTCTGCTGCCGGACGACTCGAACCGGAAACGTTGTAGTAGCCACCACGAAAAACACG
>CALXVF010000165.1 GCA_944391895.1 uncultured Clostridia bacterium | reverse complement strand
AGAAAAACGTGGTATTATTTTATATGTTGGAGGGAAAATATGGGAAAAGTAATGTGGAAAGCAGGAACATTTGAATATCCAATACCAGCAGCAATGGTAAGTGTTGGAGATATGAATAATTCAAATATTATTACAGTTGCTTGGACAGGAATAATAAATACAAACCCAGCAATGTGCTATATATCTGTAAGACCTAATAGGTATTCATATAACATTATAAAAAATACAAAAGAGTTTGTTATAAACCTAACAACTGAAGAATTAACATATAAAACAGACTGGTGCGGTGTAAAAAGTGGAGAAAAAGTGGACAAGTTTAAGGAAATGAATTTGACTAAAGAAAAAGCAAATTTTGTTAAGTGCCCGCTTATTAAAGAAAGCCCTGTGTCTTTAGAATGTAAAGTAAAACAAGAAATAGATTTAGGAAGTCATACTATGTTCATGGCAGAAATTTTGTGCATAAATGCTGATGAAAAATATATAGACAAAAATGGTGCTTTTGATATTTCAAAATGTAAACTTATTGCTTATGCAAATGGTGGATATTATGCATTAGGTAAAAAGATTGGTAAATTTGGATATTCTGTTAGAAAAAAGAAAGGTAGAAAATAAAATGGAAAATTACATACATAAAGTTCAATATTATGAAACAGATAGAATGGGACTAGTACATCATTCAAATTATATAAGATGGATGGAAGAAGCGAGAGTATATTGGCTAGATAAAATAGGAATGGGGTTTGATAAACTAGAATCTATGGGTATTAGCTCACCAATACTTTCTGTTAATTGTAAGTATAAAAACGGAAGTACATTTGGAGACAGTATTGAAATAACAACAAGTGTAACAAAATATAATGGTGTAAAAATTACAATTAGTTATGTGATGAAAAAAGTAGGAACAGATGAAATGGTAGCAACAGGAGATACAGAATTGTGCTTTATAAATCTAAATACTAGAAAACCAATTATATTAAAAAAGGAAAATAAAGAGCTTGATGAAATGATGAAAAAATCATTAGAAGAAAGTAAAATTGCAGAAAAATAAAAAGGGAAGATATCATTGCAGATATCTTCCGGAATTAGTTGGTATTCGGAATGCTTCCTAAATTTACTTTCATAAATTTATTCCGCTGAATATAATTTATCATACTTTGTAGAAAAATGCAATATTTTGTCGAAAAAAATTTGAAAAATTTTTTTAAATTAGACGTGTAAAAAAATACGGCATACTTAAAAAAATTTTTATTAAAAACTTGACTAAGAAAAATTATAAGTATAAAATAATAATGATTAAATCTATTTTAAGCAAATAGTAAAAGTACATTGAAAAAGTTAATATTCAAAAAAGGGAAAGTGTATACATACTATTTGTGAAAAATGGGTATAATTAAATCAAATGAAAAATAAAAGAAACAAAAATAAATAAAACAAAAGAAAGGAGAATGCTAATGAAAAGTAAAGAAAAAACATCGAATATTAGTAAAATAAAGAAACAAGCAAAACGGAATAACCTTGATAGCATTAGTAGTTACAATTATAGTACTATTAATATTAGCAGCAGTAGCAATAAATTTAACAATAGGAGAAAATGGAATATTTACAAGGGCTCAAGATGCAACAGAAAAATGGCAAGAAGCAGAAGTAAATGAGCAAGACGAAATGAATAAGGCAGTAAACACAATTGATAATTACATTAATGGAAAAAATCCAGGAGGACCAAGTGGAGAATATAATACAGGAACAACAGTAGATGAAGCTAAAAAGCAAAATAAGCCATTTGAAAAAGACACAACAATAAAAGATGACTTGCAAAATGAAGTAAGAATACCAGGAGGATTTCATATAGCAGAAGATTCAGCAACAAAAGTAGAGGATGGAATAGTAATAGAAGACGATATCGGAAACCAATTTGTATGGATACCAGCAAAAACAGGAGCAGGAGCAACAATTCATACGACTGTCGGAGATAAAACAATAGTGTATAAAAGAACAGCACTTGATGACCAAGTAGCAACGGGAGAAATAGATGCAACAACAAATAGCGAAAAAATTAAAAGCTCAAGTTCAGAAAGTTATTATTATACTGAAAAGATGCCGACAGATGAAGAAGCAAGCGTAAATGTAAATGGAGGATATTATATAGGAAGATATGAAGCAGGAGATAAAGTTTCAACAGATGCAGGAAAAATGAGAGCAAATGGAGATAGTCAAACAAATGAATTGTCAATAAAAAAAGGTCAAGCACCATATAATTATATAGCTTATGATAATTCAAAGACTTTAGCAGAAGGAATGGATAGCACAAGAGGATATACCGGAACAACTAAATTAGTAAGTAGTTATGCATGGGATACCGCAATAAACTTCATAAAAATAAAAACACCAGATTATGACTCAAATTCGCCACAAGGAAATTATTATGATACAACATTTAGTTATGCAAATATAGGAGAAACAGAGAAAACACAAACAAAGGCAAAAAATAGTGAGGTATTAGTACCAACAGGACAAACAACACCAGTAAGTAATATATATGATATGGGAGGAAATGCATACGAACGAACCACTGAGTCTTACTCTAACACGAGCCTTCCTATTAGCAATAGGGGAGGCTATTGCAGCGACGGTGCGTCTGACAGTCCAGCAGGTTACCGTCTGCGACGGTGGCAATGCCAACTCCAGCCGTTCGTTCCGTGCCACTTTATTCTGTAGTACTGAACGCTAAAGCCGCTGAACAAGCGATAGCCACCGAGGTAGTGAGAAAGCTGGAAACTTGAACAGGACCTTAACGACTTTA
>CALXVF010000164.1 GCA_944391895.1 uncultured Clostridia bacterium | reverse complement strand
TAATTTTAAGTTGTGCAAGTTTTGTTAGTGCTTCAAGTGTTAATATGAATTTGGCAGGCGGAAATACTACAGCTACAAATACTAATACGGAGACCCCATCTAATGTAGCTTCAAATGAACTTTCAAATGGAGTTAACGGACAAAATACAGTTTCTGGTAATACAATTACAAATACAAACTCTATTGCAGCTAATTCTAACATGTCAGCTAATATTGAGAGTGTAAGCAGTATAAATGATGTCGAAAGTTCTTCTATGGATATAAGTCAAATTTTAAATATTTTCCTAATCGCTGTTGGTGTTATTTTAATACTATTAGCAATTGCTATACTTATAAGAATGAAAAAATAATAAGTTATATTAAAAGTGTCCTATTAAATGTAGGACACTTTTTATAGTTCATATTATTTTAGTTTTTCTTTCATATATCTTTCCATGTTTCTTTCTGCATCTTTTTTCTTTATATCTTCTCTTTTATCGTATAATTTTTTACCTTTTCCTATTCCTAATTCTACTTTTACAAAGTTTCCACTAAAGTATATTTTTGTTGGTACTAAAGTATATCCTTTCATAGTTGTTTGGCCTATGAGTTTATGTATTTCAGACTTTTTCAGCAATAGTTTTTTAGGGCGAAGCGGGTCTTTGTTATATATATTGCCATGTTCATATGGACTAATATTCATTGAATAAACATATACTTCTCCATTTTTTTCTATTACTGCATAACTGTCTTTTAAATTCACTTTTCCTGCTCTAACAGATTTTATTTCTGTTCCAAATAAAACTATTCCTGCTTCTATTTTATCTATTATTTCATAGTTATGGTATGCATTTGGATTTTTTGCAATTGTCTTATCATCTTTTTTTGTATTCATATATTACCTCAAAATTAAACATTATTTCCTTCTAGACTATCTTCTGTGTTTTCCATTTCTTCAAAATATGCTTTTATTCCATTGTAGATTCCTTCTACAATTTTATCTTGGTAATCATCCTGAGCTAGTTTTTGTCTTTCTTTTGTACTTGACAAGAATCCTGTTTCAACTAAGCATGAAGGCATTTCTGTTTTTTGCGTTACTATTAATCCTTTACTTTCTTTTATGCCTAAATCATTTGCATTTGTTGTTTTTATTATATTTTCTTGTATATTTTGTGCTAAAATTTTGCTTTCTGTATCTTTTACAGGATTATACCATGTTTCAATACCACTAGTTACATCATCATCTTCTAGCGCGTTTTGATGTATACTTATGAATAAATCCGCATTTTCTCTATTTGCAATTCTTGCTCTTTCATTTAAGTACACATTTACATCTTCAGTTCTTGTCATTATAACTCTTGAGTATTCTTTTTCTAATTTTGCCTGCAATTTTTTTGCTATTTCTAAGTCAAGCTCTTTTTCATATACATTTCCAAAAACACATCCTGGTTCTTCTTCACCACCGTGTCCTGGATCTATTACTATTGTTTTTTCGATTTTCTTAGCTTGTCCATAGTTAACTGTCTCGGTTGCTTGATACTGTGGTTTCATATTATTATACACACAATATATGATGATTATTATAGCAATTAATAATATTCCTATCCTCTTTCTATTTAACTCTTTCTTTTTTGCTCTTTTATATTTTCTTTTACTCATTAAAAGCAGTTTCCCTTCATTCCCAAGAATTTTCTTTTGCTTTATTTTTTCCAGTTTTACCTTTTTTATACTTTATCACTTGAGGTTTGATATGTCAAGCAAATTTTGTTATTTGTACAGTATTGGGCGTGAAGAAGTTGAAATGTCTCCGGTTAGTCCAGATTGATAAGGACTACTATTGTTATCTTTTCCTTCCCACACTCCTACACTTTGAAAGTTTCCTCCTGATATTCTATGACTATTGTCATCTTTTAGCATCTCTGTTGACCATTCTCCTGCATTTCCACCAAGGTCATATATATTATTTGCACAAAATCCTATTTCTCTATTCGTAACACTATTTAATATCTTAGCACCAGTTTCCAATAGAATACTCTCTCCCGATGGTGCTCCTCCAAGGAAAACTTCACCTAAAATATAATTTTCTTCTCTGCCATATCCGAATTCCTCATAATAATTTACAGCATAATATCCTCCTTTAAATGATAATGGTTCTTGGCTCCCAGGCCAGAAAGTATCCTGATAATTTCCCTCAGTTCCTCCAATCCAGTTAAATGTGGTTGTTCTCGCATAACTATTAAGCATTGCACTTTGTACTTCTCCATTATACATACTCTCTATATTTTCTTTTGCAACATCATAGTCAATGTTAGTCCATGGCATTACTTGTGCAACACATACAGGTACTCCTTTTATATTTCTAGCGTCATTTGTAAAATCTAGTACTGGTTCATCTCCACTCTTTTGTCCTGGCATTCCCATTTCATATCTTCCCATATAAAATCCGGCATTTTCTGCCACACTTTGTTTAAAATATGCTATACTTTTTTTGTCGCTTATACTACCTTCTTCTTCATACCAATTAGCATATTCTACTCCAGTTGATTTTAGTGTCCTTGTTAACTCTGATATTCCTAAATTTATTTCATCTGACTTTGCTATTACAATTCCGGAACTATCTGTTGCTTGAACAGATACTTGGTATATACCACTTTTTACTGGTATCCATACAAATTCGTTTCCTAAGCTAGTATCCTTTATAACATATCCTGTATCCACTGTTCCTTCTGTATGCGTAAATCCACTTGGTACATATGGATTTTTATTTTCTAATGTTATACCTGTAGTATATTCTTTGTTTTGGGTCTTTTCTTTAGATTCTCCGTTTATAAAGTATTCATAAGTTATATTGTCTCCTAAATCGTCTGAATTCACTTTTATTGTTATTGAATCGGTTGTATAACTTGTTTCTACATTTAATGGTCTTGTAGCTGTTCCAGTTATTTTTTGTCCTTTCACATAGGCTGTTTTTCCTGCTAATATATCCTCTGGAGTTGCTGTTGCATCTGATGTGTCTAATTCTTCTAGCTTTCCTGTCACACCTGCTATTGTTACACCTTTTTTTATATCTTCTGGATTTATTGCTCCACCATTTGCGTTTCTAGCATTGCTACCAAATATTCCTACATTCGTTACTCTCATTGCTATAAATGATATTATTAAAATTACTAGTACTATTATACTTATTACAACTATTATTTTTCTTTTCTTTTTCATTTTC
>CALXVF010000163.1 GCA_944391895.1 uncultured Clostridia bacterium | reverse complement strand
CCTTGAGGCTGTATATATATATATATATATTGTAGGATTTAATAAAATAAACATAAATAGACATAGAAAAGAAGCTATGTATTTTAGACGAACCTAAAAATCGTTTAAAGTATGTAGCTTTTTTGCGTGAAAAGATAAATTTAAAAATTACAAGGGAGGAACAAAATGAAAAAAGAAGGTAAAGTACAAAACAATAGAAAGAAAAGGCTAACAATATTAGTTACAGTTTTAGCCTTGATTGGAATAATAGTTGGAAGCATATTAATAAGAAATATGGTAGTAAACCAGGAAACAAAGAGTGAAAACTACTTCGCAGGAGAAAATGCAAATTCGAGTTTAATAGCAAATAATATAAAAAAAGGAATAACAATTGGAGGAATAACGGGAACACTAGAAAGTTTGGATACGTCAGATGCTACAGCTACTCCAGAAGATATACTCGAAGGAAAAACAGCATATGTAAATGGAGTAAAAATAACAGGAACATATGGAAGAAAACCTAGTAATATAGAAGAAGCAATGGGTTCAGATTATATTTTTGAAGAAACTACAACAATAGAAGATGATAATGGAAAAGAGGTAACAATACCAAAAGATTTTAGTGTACACCCAGACTCAAATACAGTAGTAGATGAAGGAATAATAATAACAGATGGAACAAATGAATTCGTATGGGTGCCAGTAGATGACCCAAGTACAATGTTTGAAGAAAAAACAGCAACATTAACAGGAGTAACAACGCAAACAAGTATATACAGTAAATTAAGAGTAAGAAGTGGAGACTCATATTCAGCAGGAGCACCAGGAACGACTGGAATAAGAGAGCCAGATGTATTAACTAGTCATGATACAAATCCACAATATTATCAAAACATATTAGGATTTGAAAGTACAAAATCTATGGCAGATAGTATGGTAGCAGAATATAAAGCTATGAGCAATAGTATTAAAAAATATCATGGATTTTATATAGGAAGATATGAATTAACAGGAACAGTTGACACACCCACAGTAAAAGCAGGAGATGTTCTTACAGCCTCATCAAGCGAAGCAGGAAATTGGTATGGATTATATAAAGCATGCCAAAATGTAATAAGGAATAATACAGATGTAAAAAGTACAATGATATATGGATGCCAATGGGATGAAACAATGAGCTGGTTAAGTAGAAATGGATATAATACAGATACAGATTCAAGCTCATGGGGAAATTATGGTAGTGGTTCACCCAAAAATACTGGTTCAGATACAAAATATAAAGCAAACGAGATATTTGACTTAGCAGGAAATTACTATGACTGGACACAAGAGGCGAGCTCTACTAGCTTCCGCGTTCTTCGTGGAGGCTTCTGCTACGTTTCCGGCTCAAGTTATCCGGCAGCAGTCCGCGGCAACAGCATTGCGTACAACAACAACGGCAACTATTCAGCTCGTGCCACACTTTATATAGCGTAGTACTGTACGCTGTATTGGCACTTTCAGTGCAATAGTCTGGAGAGTGCAAAATACGAGAGTGGAGCTATGTGTATTAACGTGTTTAATATGCATAGCTCTTTGCTATCGTGAAATTATTAAATGCCGTTTTATATTGCAAACCAAATAAACAAATGGTATAATAATAGCAAAATCTAAAGATAAGGAGACAAATAATGGTTCAAGCTCTAGCAATTGTATTTATATTATTCATATTTATCATTATATTAATTGCTATGTCGATTGTTCAAATTAGAATGGCTGGAATAAAAGTAAAAGACTTTTTCAGCTTTATTGATGCAAACCAGAAGTTAGATAGTCTTTCTAATTTTGCAAAAAGATATGATAAAATGTCTCCACAAGAACAAGTGATATACTTAGTAGAAGCGGAAAAAATATTTGATAGTTTTGATAAAATCCCAGAAACAGTATGGGAAGAAGAAAGAGATAAATATTCAAAAGTATTAGATACTTACAAAAATATAAGAGTTATGAGATGGAATGAGGCTCAAACAAATGCATTAACTACTAAAAAAATAAAGCCAAAAGAAATGAAAGTGGAGTAAAGTGATGACAGATTCATTAGAGGAATATTTGTATACTATACACATATTAGAAAAAAAGAATAAGGTCGTACGAGTAACAGACATTGCAAATTCAATGGAAGTAACAAAAGCAAGTACTAATAATGCGCTTAACCAGTTAAAAGAGCAAGGTCTTATAAACTATGAAAAGTATAAAAATATAACTATAACAAAAAATGGAGAGGCAAGGGCAAAATACATAGAAAGAAGGCATGCTTTATTTAGAATTTTCTTAAGAGATATAATAAAAACAGATGAGAATTTAGTTGAAACAGAAACTGAAAAATTGGCGCATTGCATTTCATGTCATACTGCTGCAAAATTAGAAAAATTTATTGAAGAATATATGGAAGATAAAAATAAAAATTTAAATTAATTATTAAAAAATTGTATATTATAAGATTTTTGTTTCTTGCTGTCGGATGTAAAGTCCTCCAAGCTGCGCGAAACTACAAATCTTAAATATACAATTTTTTTGTATAAAATATAAAATAAAAGATAAAATAAAATTATGAATAAAAATAAAATTAAAGAAATAATTCCAAAAAACAAAAAAGAAATTGCAAAAATAGGAACAGTAGGAATATTAACTGGATTATTAAGTGGGCTATTTGCATCAGGAGGAGGACTATTGCTTGTTCCAGCTTTTGTATACATTTTTAAAACTACAGAAAAAGAAGCAAGAGCGATGTCAGTTTTTTGCATCTTGCCAATGGTATTAGCTAGCTTATTTTTTTATAATAAGTCCCAATATATTGACTGGAAATTAGGAATACTTTGTGGAATAGGTGGAATAATAGGTGGAATTTTAGGAGCTACTATAATGAAAAAAGTAAAAGATAAATATTTAATATTAATATTTATTGCTTTTTTAATATATGCTGCTATTTCAATAATAAGGATGTGAAAAAATGTTAGAAGTGTTATCAGGAATTGTTTCTGGAGTAGTAAGTGGAATGGGCATGGGAGGAGGAACAATACTAATTACAATATTAGTTTGTTTTATGGGTGTAGACCAAAAAGTTGCCCAAGCAAGTAATTTGATATTTTTTATACCAACTTCAATAGTTGCAACTATAGTAAATATAAAAAATAAAGAAATAAGATGGAAATTAGCTATTCCTATTTCAATATTAGGTATAATAGGAGCACTACTTGGCTCATATATTACAACTATAATAAATACAAATGTACTTAGAAAGTTATTTGCTATATTTCTATTATTAATAGCAATTTTTGAAATGTATTCTTGGTATAATAAATATATAAAAAAGACATAATAAGTATTAGGAGGTAAAAATTATGAAATTTGTTAAAGGAATGATAGCCGGAATGGTAATAGCTGTTGGAGCAACAATGATGTGTAATGAAATCCAATGTCACGGTTCAAACAAAATGCTAAAACAGGGTAAAAGAATGATGAAAAAAATAGGCATAATGTAGTAACTTAAAATAATAACATTTCATATTATATATTAGAAAGGTAGGTATATAATATGAAATATGATAAAAAAGTATGCCCTATCGTAGACGTAGATGGAATTATGGCTGCAGGAAAACAATATGACCTAGATATCACAATTTCAAAAGATAACAGAACAGTTATTTATGGAATTGTAAAAGATGATTGTGGAGACCCAATTGTTGATGCAGTTGTAAAACTAGTTGAAGTTGATTGCGACTGTGGCGATGAAAGAAAACCAGTTTCTCATACTTTTACAGATAAAAATGGCGAATTTGTTTTTGGACCACTTTGCCCAGATAGATTTTATTCAATAGAAATATGGGCAAATAAAGTAAAACATTCAAAAATATGTGCTAAGGTAGAAAAGGAATTTAAATGTTTAAAAGGTGAAAAGTTGGACTGTGATTGTGAAATAGAATGCAAACCAGAAAGACCAGAAAAGCCTGAAAAACCAGAGAAACCAGAGTGGCCAGAGCATGATGAATGTGATTTTTGCAAATAGAATAAATAACAAAATGTAAGTCAGTTTGCTTTAAAAATTAAAGTAAGCTGGCTTACTTTGTTTATAGTATAATCTTTTTATCGTATATAAATAAAAATCCTCCGGCATAGCCGGAAGATTATTTACATAAAAACGTGGCGAAGAGTTACTTCGCCACGCGTGAGCTTAGAATCGTTCCTGCGACATGTGTAAGCACACGGTCGCGAGCCACTGGTTATTGTAAAGAACCGGTAAATTACCACCAAGCGATTTGCTGAGAAAATGCTTGTGCAGAACCTTAAGCAACTCTCGGACTAATTCGGAATCCTTAATACCGAAATCATCTTCAAAAAAAAAAAAAAAGTAATGAATATTACCAAAGTAATATCCAAACTCGAATA
>CALXVF010000162.1 GCA_944391895.1 uncultured Clostridia bacterium | reverse complement strand
CAAAATGCAAAATGATGAGGATAAAATATTAATAGCAAAAGTAGTAGATAAAATAAAATTTGTAGAAAGCAGAAATAGATTTGAATCTACAGATTTTCTAGATTTAAGACAGCAAGGAATAGTAAAAGAAATTCTAGATAAAAGAAAGCATGATTATAACGTATTTGTTGGAGGATATGAAGAAGCAGAAAGAAAAATAGTTATATTTTATCCAGATAATATAGATAAAGAATATGTAAAAGAAAAAATAATAGATCAGTTTTTTAATATAATAAGTATAAAATTACCAAATGAACTTAAAGAAAAATATGAACATAGAAATTATTTAGGTGGACTGATGAAACTAGGAATAAAAAGAGAAAAGATAGGCGATATAATAGTAAGAGACGATGGCGCAGATATTATAGTTAAAAAGGAAATTGCAAATTATATTAGTTCAAATATTGTAGGTTTAACTAGGTTTCAAAAATCAAAAGTATCTATTAAAGAAATCAATGAATTGATATATGTACCCAATGAAAAAGAATATATAAAAATAAATATACCATCAATGAGATTGGATTGTATTGTTGGTGAACTAGCAAGATGTTCAAGAAATGATGCAAATAAATACTTAGAAGAAGAAAGAGTATTTGTGAATTTTAAAGAAGAAATGCGAGCTTCTAAGATAGTAAATGAAGGTGATTATATAACAATAAGAGGAAAAGGTAGATTTAGAATAGATAAAATTTTAGGTAATACTAAAAGTGGAAGAATATCATTGCAAATAGAAAAATAATTATATATAGTGAATAATAAGCTTTAAACTGTCAATAATTTCATAAAAAGATTTTATAGGAGGACATAAAATGAAAAAAGAAATTATTGATGATGTAAATGCAATTCAGGTGTTAGACTCAAGAGGAAATCCAACAGTTCAAGTAACTGTTAGATTGGAGAGTGGAATAGAAGGAATGGCAATGGTGCCATCTGGAGCTTCAACAGGAAGTTTTGAAGCAGTTGAGCTAAGAGATGGAGATATGCAGTCATATAATGGACTAAGCGTGTATAAAGCTATTGAAAATGTAAATAAAAAGATTTCTAAAGCTTTAATAGGTTGTAATGTGTTTAATCAATTAGAAATAGATGAAAAAATGATAAAGCTAGATGGAACAGTGAATAAATCTAAATTGGGTGCAAATAGTATATTGGGAGTATCCTTAGCAGTTGCAAGAGCAGCAGCTAATAGTTTAAATATTCCTTTATATAAATATATAGGCGGAATTAATGGAAAAGTAATGCCTATGCCAATGATGAATGTATTAAATGGTGGAAAACATGCGAATAACAATCTAAATATACAAGAATTTATGATAGTACCAGTTGGAGGAAAGAACTATAGAGAAATAATGCAAATGGGAGTAGAAGTATATAAGGTACTAAAAGAAATACTAAAGAAGAAAAATTTAGTAACTTCTGTTGGAGATGAAGGTGGATTTGCTCCTAACTTAGAAAATGATGAAGAAGCCATAGAACTATTATTAGAAGCAATCAATAAAGCTGGATTTAAAGAAAAAAAGGATTTTGAATTAGCATTAGATGTAGCTAGTACAGAAATGCATTTAGAGGCCAAAAAGATTAATAAAGAAGGATATTATTTCTGGAAAACAGATGAATATAAAACAAAGGCAGAAATGATAGATTATATAGTTGATTTAGTAAACAAATATCCTATTTATTCTGTTGAAGATGGACTAGCAGAAGAAGATTGGAAAGCATGGAAAGAACTAACGAAGAAAATAGGAAATAAAGTACAATTAGTAGGAGATGATCTTTTTGTTACTAATCCTGAAAGATTAATGAAGGGAGTTAAAGAAGAAGTTGCAAATGCAATTTTGATAAAACCAAATCAGATAGGAACACTAACAGAAACTTTAGAAACAATCAGGTTAGCGAAGAAAAATAATTATAAAACAATAATTTCTCATCGCTCAGGAGAAACGGAAGATACTTTTATAGCAGATTTAGCCGTTGGAGTAAATGCGATGCAAATAAAAACAGGAGCTCCGTGCAGAACAGATAGAGTAGCAAAATACAACAGATTATTAAATATAGAAGAAGAGATATTGAATAGTTAATTAGAAAATAAAAATGGAGTAAAAAATGGAGCGTAAAATAAAATATATTGATTTATTAAAAGAAATACCAGAAGGATTAAGTGAACTAGAAAAAGCGAGATGGTTATATTTAAAACTTGGAAAAACAATGACCTATGATATGAATGTTTTTTATTTAAGAGATGAACTATTGGGCAAGAAGTATAATCAGAAAGTAAATATTAGAGATTATGAAAGTAGTCATTTGGTTTGCAAATCTATAAGTGAAATTTATATTGATTTACTTAAGGAATTAGGAATAGAGTCAGAACTTGTAGAAGTTAGCAAAGATTATAAATTTAATCATGTCGGAACAAAAATAAAATTCAGTGATGGATTGATTACATTTGCTGATTTAACGTTAGATTTGTATAGAATACAAACAGGAATGAGAACTCAAAATTTCGCTTATACATCACCTGGAGATGATTATGATATAATATCAAGAAAAGAATTAAGAGAAATAGACAATAAGTTGGGTTATACTTTTAGAGGTGTATACTTAGATGATTTCATAGATTTTGTATCAGAGGAGCTAAAAAACGAAGAAAAAGTAAAAAGATATTTGCTAGATGGAAGAGAAATTTCAGACTTTGCTCAAGCGGAAATAATCTCAAGAAAAATAAATTTCTTACAAAAACATGTATTGCCTTCTGATTTAGGATATGTAGAAAGTAGAAATTTATTATTGGAGGCTTTGGG
>CALXVF010000161.1 GCA_944391895.1 uncultured Clostridia bacterium | reverse complement strand
AGAAATGAGGAAAAATATGAAAAAGGTTCTTTTGAAAATAGATGGAATGACATGTAGTGCTTGTTCAAATGGATTAGAAAAATATCTAAATAAACAAGACGGCATAGAAAGTGCATCTGTAAATCTAGTAATGAATAATGCTAATATTCAATATGACGAGAAAAAACTAGATTTAGATAAAATTGAAAATTTTATTAAAAAAGCTGGATTTGAGAGTCTAGGAATAGATAACTTCCAAAAAGAAGAAAAAAAGAAGAGTAATCAAAAATACTATTTAATTTTATTAACAGTATTAGCGGCCATAACTCTTTATATATCAATGGGGCATATGATAGGGTTACCAAGTATTCCACTCATTGATCCTAGTATTTACCCAGTAAATTATGCTATTATTTTACTTGTACTATCTTTAATTGTATGCTTTATGGGAAGAGATATTTTAAAAAATGGTTATAAAAATCTAATTCATAAAACACCTAATATGGATACTCTAGTAGGACTAGGAGTTTTAAGTAGTATTTTATATAGTATATATGGAACATACATGATAATTAATGGCCATCATGAATATACACATACATTATATTATGAATCAGCAGTTATAATTTTGTTCTTTATAAAAATAGGAAAGTATGTTGAAAATAGAAATAAAGATAAAACAAAAGAAGCAATACAAGAACTAATGATGATAACACCTAAACATGCTACTGTGCTAAAAGACGGCAAAGAAAAACAAGTTACGATTGATGAGATTAATAAGGGTGATATTGTTATCTGCAAGCCAGGGGAGAAAATCGCAGTTGATGGAGTTGTAATAGAAGGTATTACACATATTGATGAATCTTTTATTACAGGAGAAAGTAATCCAGTAAAAAAAGAAAAAGGCAAAAATGTAATGGCTGGAAGTATTAATTATGAAGGTACTATAAAATATGAAGCTCAAAAAATAGGTAAAAATTCTACAGTTTCAGAAATAGTTAAATTAGTTGTTGATGCTACTTCTACTAAAGCGCCAATTGAAAAAATAGCAGATAAAATTAGTGGATATTTCGTACCAGCAATAATGATAATAGCACTTGTTTCAGGAATCATATGGTTTATGATAGAAAAAGACTTTAGTTTTGCTATAAATACATTCATTTCGGTATTGGTTGTGGCATGTCCTTGTAGCTTAGGATTAGCAACTCCACTTGCAATTGTAGTTGCATCTGGAGAAGCAAGTAGAAAAGGTATATTAATAAAAAATAGCGAAAGCTTAGAAAATGCTCATAAAGTTAAAACAATAGTTTTTGACAAAACAGGAACATTAACAAAAGGGAAATTGAGTGTAGCAAAAGTTAATAATTATTCAAAGTTACCTGAAGATGAAATAATAAAAATAGCCTCTAGTATTGAAGCAAAATCAGAACATCCTATTGCTAAAGGAGTAGTCATGTATGCAAAAGAAAAGAATATTTCTTTAGAAAATGTTACAGACTTTAAAAATATAGTAGGGTATGGTGTTTCGGCTAAATATGAAGGAAAAAATTATTTTGTAGGAAATGAAAAATTATTACGAGAAAATAATATATTGCCTAAAAGTGATGATGAAAAAGAACTACAGGACGATGGAAATAGTATATTATATTTAGCAGATGATGCTGAGGTATTAGCTTTGATTGGAGTAAAAGATGTAATCAAAGAAAATGCAAAAGAGGTTATAGATAAATTAAATAAGAAGAATATAAATGTTGTTATGCTTACAGGAGATAATTTAAGAACTGCAAAAGTAATAGCTAAATCATTAAATATTAATAAAGTAATAGCAAATGTTTTACCAAAAGCTAAAGCGCTAGAAATAGAAAAATTGAAAAATGATGGATTAGTTATGATGTGTGGCGACGGAATAAATGATAGTATAAGCTTAGTAAAAGCAGATATTGGTGTGTCAGTTGAAAGTGGAACAGATATAGCAATGGATAGTAGTGATGTAGTTTTGATGAAAGATGATTTGACAAAAATAAATTCTTTGATAGAAATCAGTCAAAAGACGGTAAGAAATATAAAACAGAATTTGTTTTGGGCATTTTTCTATAATATGTGTATGCTACCCGTAGCCGTTGGTTTGCTTACACCATTTGGAATAACAATAAATCCTATGATGGCAGCGCTTGCTATGACAATAAGTAGTGTGACAGTTACTCTTAATAGTTTAAGACTAAAAAGAATAATAAAAAATGTATAAAAAAAGAAGCATCCTGCAAATGTTAAAAATTTAGCATTTAAAGGTGGGCTTCTTTTTTATTTATAAACTAATTTTTACATTACCAAAACCATCATCACTATTATTTTTAGAAAATAGCTTTTTATATGATAAAAATTCTTTAGATTCCATGTATCTATTAATGTTCTTTAATTCTACACCAGAGTTAAAAGATAAACTATCAAGAGATAAAGGAATATCATTGTTATCTAAATAATTTTTTAAAGTATTTTTATCAACCTCGTCTTTTGACTTGCAGCTTGGACATACATCATCATTTGAAGCAAAAAAACAACCGCAACGAGAGCATTTATTAAATTTCATAACTTTCCTCCTCTGTTTGACAAACTTCGACAATATTCTATCACAAGTATATGGAAAAATAAAGAGGTAAAATAAATTTATTTAATGCGATACATATTTTTTAAATAATAGAATAAAAAAGGAAAATGATTGACTTCTAATAATTTATTAATAATTTCTTCTTTAGATCTAAAAAAGTTATATTTTAAAACCAATAATTGCTTATGGTTAAAAAAAGCTTGAACCAGTAAAAAATCTTTCATATGGATATTAAATATATTATTTTTCTTTAAATAATCACATACAAAGAATTTGCAAGATATATTTTGAGTGCAACATTGTTTATTACTTCCTAAATATTTACATAGTTGGATATTCTTAATGAATTCAAAAGGGCTATTACAATATTCAAAAGAATAGCAACAACCATTCTCTGTATGATTTGTCCAATGATTCCTTGAAGCAATACAAACATTGTTACAAAAATTACATGGATTAGTTTTTTTCCATAATAAATCTAAAGTATGGAATGTTTTATCATATATAAATGTGTATTTGTCCTTTAAATTACGAATATAAAGGGATTTTAAAGCATCAATAACATCATTGGAATAATTTGATATAATAAATTTTACATTTAAACCATTATAATTCGAAGAAAAATCTATTCCATTATCTACTAATTTTTGCAATTTTTTTATACATTTAATACTATATTTAA
>CALXVF010000160.1 GCA_944391895.1 uncultured Clostridia bacterium | reverse complement strand
TTCATTATATATTTTTGTTTGTTCATCTACACTTCTATATGCAGATTGTACCCATATATTTGTAATTCCATTCTTCCATATATCATTTAACATATCTTGTAATTTTCCAATTGCTCTACTGTCAAATTCTCTATATTCGTCTATACTCACAAGAGTTAGTTCATAATTATCTGGTATTGGATTGTTTGAATTCACAAGAGTTAGTTCCCAATCTAATTCAGGTTCTACTATTGGTTCTGAAATCTCATTTTCAGTTTTTTCTATAGGTTCTGTGATTTCGTTTTGGACATTATTTATTGATTCTGTTATTTCATTTTCGACATCATTTATTGAATTTATGATTTCATTTTGATTTGTACTCACGTTTCCAGAGACTTCGACAGTATTTTCAGTACTTTTGTCACCAATTAGTTTTACTACCATTCGTATAATTACTGTAAGTATCAAAATACATATTATAACTCTCGCTAATTTGATTCTTTTTTTCTTCTTTTTAAATCGGGTTCCCATATATCTGGTCCTCCTTTTTATAATTACATATTTTATCATTCTACGAGATTTTTTATCTGTACATATAATTATAACATAAAAACCAGATAATTTTCAATTAATTATCCGGCTTTCCATATTATACTAATCTAATTTCTATAATTAAATTTCCTTTCGCATACTTAGCAACAATGTTCCCTCCATTTAATTCAACTAATTGCTTTGCAATAGACAATCCTATTCCAGTAGATCGCTGAGCATTTTCTACAGTAAAATATCTATCAAAAATTTTCTGAACAGTGGTTTCGTCCAATTCATTTGCTTTATTCGAAAATACAATCAAACCATTTTCTTTAAGTTTAACATTTAAATCCCCATCACTATATTTTAATACATTTGACAAAATATTTTCAAATATCCTTATTAAGGAAATTTTGTTTATCGTTTTATATACTTTTTCTTTACAAATTAGTATATTGGGGGCAATATTTTGTTCTTTGAGAACAGCATAATAACTCGATAAAGTCTCTTCAAGAATTTCATTTATGCAGCAATTTTCTTTATTTATTTGAATATTCGAATCCATGGTTTTAGAAAAATCAAACAATTGACTTGTTAGCTCAGTTAATTCATTAACTTTTTTCTTCACTATGCTCAAATATTCTTTCTGCGATTCTACAAGTTCTTCTTTTTCAAGTAAATCTACATAGCCATTTATAGCAGTTAGTGGGGTTCTTAAATCATGTGAAATATTCGTTATATTTTTCTTTAGTTCTTGATTTCCTGCTTCATATTGTAATTTCTGTTTTCTTAATTCTTTGAGTTCCTTATTTAAAAATATTATTAGATTTTTAATATCTTTATCTGATGAGGAAGTTGTAATCAAATTATTAGTATCCGATTTCAATATTTTATCTAATGAACTTTCTATTTCTTTAAGAGATTTTTTAAGCATATAAATTTTAGTTACTAATATTATAATTATTAGAGAAAATATTATATATAACGCAATATTCACTTTTTCCTCCTATTTCAATTCTTTTTTCGAGAAAATGTATATTCCAAGAGCATTTATTACAATTATTATAATTGCTGAGTAAATTGGCATTTGTCTTAAATATTCAGTGTTACCCGCATCAACTTCCATTGCCTGTCCTTGTGGAATTAGGAAATAAATTGCTCTTGCCATTTTTACTTTTTCTTCTCCAGGATAATTAGGATTAGGTTCCTGGCTTATAATATGACCATTTCCATTTTCATCATAATATGTATGTGTTATATATTTAGGACTACTAGCAGTTAATCCAAATACTGCTTGCAAAATAAACATTACAACAAATAAAATAATGCATATTCCAGTTGATACCGTTATTTCAGAGCATATCATAGATATAAAATTAAAAACAGAACAGAATGATATAATAATTAGGGCTGTATCTAGCAGGCTAATTAACAGTTCATTCCAGGACATCTGTATTTCTCCAAATAACGGTGTTCCTACTCCCCAAACTAATAAGATATAAATTAATTCACATAGCAAAGATGCGACAATACTAATTATTAAATTTGATAAATATATAGAAATTCTATTATGTCCGTACTATTATTTTATTTCTAATAATACCTTCCCCATGTTCCTTACCAACAAATATACTTACGAATACTGCAATGAAAATTCCAATATATTGAATAAACTTATTTATAAGAGTATCTAATCTAACTCTTTCTAAAGTAGTACTATAACACAAAGTATATACACTAATACCAATTGTTAAAAATATAAATAGCCAAAACATTAAATCTTTTTTTAGTCTAAAAAATCCAGCTTTTAATAATTTACACATTGTCTGCACCTCCTATCAAGTTTAAATAATAATTTTCTAAAGATTCTCCTTTTTCTTGATAGTTGTTCACAATGCAATTTCTTTTAGAAAGTTCAATGACAAACTGAGACAGATTCACTTTTTCATATATATCAATTATTTCATCAGAAATAACTTTATATTCTAATCCTTTCTCTTCTAAATATTTAACACACTCTTTTATATCACTCACATTAATTTGTGTTCTTACTTTTAAATCATGTTCTAGTTCTTCGTTAGTAATTTCTTTTACAATTTTACTTTTATTCATAAAGCCATAAATAGTTGCTATTTTAGATAATTCGTCTAAGTAATG
>CALXVF010000159.1 GCA_944391895.1 uncultured Clostridia bacterium | reverse complement strand
GGTGGTGCAAGTGCAGTAATTGGAAATGAATTTATAATATTTGGAGATATAGATAATTTAAAAAAAGAAAATAAAGAAAAAATATTAGAACATCTTGAAAAATATAATTTAAAATTGAAAGATTTTAAAGGATTAGATATAGTAGACTATGGCGGAATACTAATGTATAATTAACCTTCATTTCTAACATAATATAATTAGAAATGGAGGAATTTTTATGTTAGATTTTAGAACAGATATGGCAGATGAAAGATTGAAAGAATGCGAAAAAGAAGGGAAAATTGAAGGTATTTCATCTGAAAATATAAATGTTAATGACAAAATAAAAGTAACGAAAGTAAGAGTTCTTAATGAACAGGGAAAAGAGAAAATTGGAAAAGAGGTTGGAACATATATAACGATAGAAATAAAAGAAATAGAGGTAATAAATGAAGAAGAATTAGAAAAAGTAAGTAAAATATTATCAGGGCAAATACAAGAACTAATAAAACCATATAAATCAATTTTAGTCGTAGGATTAGGAAATATAGATACAACAGTTGACTCAATAGGTCCAAAAGTTATAAAAGATTTAAAAATAACTAGACATTTAAAGAAATATGCGCCTGATTTGGTTGGTAAAAATGCTAAAGAATTAAGTGGTATAGCACCAGGAGTGCTTGGAACGACAGGAATAGAAACTCAGGAAATATTGAAAGGAATTGTAGAAAAAGTTAATCCTGATGTAATTATTGCAATAGATGCTTTAATTTCAAGAGATATTTCAAGACTTTTTAAAACTATACAAATTAGCAATACAGGAATTACACCAGGTGCAGGAGTAGGAAACACTAGAAAAGAAATAAGTAGGAAAACTATGGGAGTACCTGTAATTGCAATAGGAGTTCCTACTTTGGTTGAAGCAGCAACAATAGTAGCTGATAGTATTGAACTTATCGCAAATCAATTTGAAGAATTTGCACAATTAAAGAATGCAACTAAGGAGGATAAATATAGGCTTATGAAAGCAGTTTTAGAACCATCTAAATTTAATTTAACTGTAACTCCTAA
Organism: uncultured Clostridia bacterium; assembly: GCA_944391895.1. GTDB lineage: Bacteria > Bacillota > Clostridia > TANB77 > CAG-508 > CAG-793. The sequence goes on along the minus strand of CALXVF010000159.1, from coordinate 1,450 downwards.
AGAAGTTGATGATTTGGTTGATAATATGAAGCTGATTATAGCGCATGGGATAAATGGGGGAATTTAGTGCTATAAAGGTTTAAATTGTATATTTGAAAATTTTTTGTCTCTTGCTGTCGAAGCAAAGCTTCTCCAAACTGCGCGAGACTGCAAAATTTCAAATATACAATTTAAATATAGAGGGTAAATTTACAATCAACGCTCACGCGGGATTTCTAAATTCGAATATTCAATTTTTATATTATAAAATGTAATACACATAGAATTACTAGATGTACTGGATAGAAGATATAGAAGAAATACTTCATACTTGGACCCTTTTTTCCATTATACAATAACATGAATATAATAGGAAAATATGTTGCTAAAATTAATGAAGTATTAATTAATAGTCCATTAGTTTTAAAACTATTAAAATATCTTGCTATACATAAAAACAAAAATACTAACGCAAAAACTATATTATTTTTAAAAGGATAAAGGAAATCTTTTTTATCCAAATTAATTGATCTATCTTTGTAGAAAATAAATATGCATAAAATTATACAAACACCTAGTCCGCCATAATCTACGTGAACGAGTTCAGCTACAGCTATGCAAATAAGGTTAATTAGTAATGAAAGCCATTTATTAGGAACCTTATCTAAAGCATACATTGCAATTAATCCAAATGCTAGTGTAAAGAAAACATTTAGATTGTCATAGATTCCAGCGTAAATATAAGTAAATATGCTAAATGGAATTTGAGATATGAATGCAAATATTAATAATCTAATTATGTATTTTTTTACATTTTTAGTATGCCTATATCCATTAACTAATTGAAAACAAAATAGAGGGAAGGCAATTCTTCCTATAACATTTAAGAATGTAAAGTGACCAATTAAAGCATCTGATGCATGGTCACATAACATACAAATAACTGCTATCATTTTTATAACAAAACTAGACATTTTTTTCATCTCCTAAATAATTTTCAAATGGTATTTTTCTTAGGTTAATTTCCATACCGGATAAATAATTTAATATGCCGGAATCTGACTTAAAATCGAAAGTTATACTGTAACTACATAGCAACTGATTAGAAACATGGAACTTTTTATTAATTTCATAAGAACCATATTTTCCGTCTCCTATTATAGGAAGTCCAATATGAGAAAGCTGGGCACGAATTTGATGTGTTTTACCTGTATGCAAAGTAACATCTAATAAAGAAACTTTATTTTTCTTGTTCTCTTTTAAAACTTTATATGATGTCTTAATAGGGACATAACCAGTTTTTTTACTGTCTGAAATATATACAATAGATTTCTTATTGTCTTTAAATAAATATGAATATATTGCATCTGCTTTTTTTAGAATGTTACCATAAACACATGCAATATAATGTTTTTCAATTTCACTTATTTTAAATTTATCTAGTAAAATTTCTAAACTTTCCAAATTCTTA
>CALXVF010000158.1 GCA_944391895.1 uncultured Clostridia bacterium | reverse complement strand
AAAACAATGAATAAGGATAATATGCTATCTGCAATGAAACACTTTCCTGGATATGGTGACAACACAGATACACATACGGGGATTGCTATAGATAATAGATCTTATGAAGAACTTGAAAATAACGATTTTTTACCATTTAAAAGTGGAATAGAGGCGAAAGCACCAACCATTTTAGTAAGTCATAATATTGTTAATTGTATGGATGAAAATATGCCCGCGTCTTTATCAAAAAAAGTCCATGATATTCTAAGAAATGATTTAGGTTTTACAGGAATTATAATGACAGATGACTTGGCTATGGATGCTGTGAAATCATATGTGGAAAATGGAGAAGCTGCAGTACAAGCAGTACTTGCGGGAAATGATATGATAATATCATCTGATTTTGAAACTCAAAGAAATGAAGTTTTAAATGCTGTAAAGCAAGGTCGAATATCTGAAGATATAATAAATACGGCAGTTAAAAGAATTCTTGCATGTAAGTATGCATATAAAATTATAACATAAAAGATAAACACAAAAAATCAAATAATTCGGAATGTTAATAAGCATTGCTTGTAGCAACGGACTATTCTTTATATAATAGTTTATATAAAAGAAAGGAGTGGTTTTAAAATGTTAAAAGAAAACATAAGAACAATTAGAAAAGCAAAAGGACTTTCACAAGAAGAACTTGCTATCAAGCTAAATGTTGTAAGACAAACAATTTCTAAATGGGAACAAGGATTGTCTGTTCCTGATGCTGAAATGTTAATCTCTATATCGGAAGTCCTTGAAACACCAGTAAGTACTTTGCTTGGAGAAAATATCGATGAGGCAAAAGCAGATGACTTAAAAGCAATTTCTGAGAAATTGGAAATAATAAACCTACAACTATCACAAAGGAAGAATGCGAGAAGGAAAATAATTCATTGGCTATTAATTTCATTATGCATAATCATCATAATAACTTTCATATTTTTAATTTTATTAAATAGTCCGTACTTAAATTGGGATTACAGCGATCCTGAAAAAGCGGTTTTAGGAGTTGCTTTTCATTCAATTGAATGGCTATTTGTTAGAATAGCACCGGTTATGCTGATTGTAGCAATTGTCGGAGTTTTTTGTACTCGAAAAAAAGTTTAAAACAGAACCAGTTGAAGAAAATGAACAATTATGATATAACGTACTTAATATTAAATTTTAAAGGAGGAAAGAAAATGAAAAAATTAGTTGCTATACTTATTGGAGTAATCATTGTTTTAGTTATTGCACTTTGTACAATAACAGTATTATATCTAAGACAAAGGGATTTAATATACGAATATTTTGGAAATTATGATTTTAGTCTTAATTCAAATACACAGGAAAATACTGCAAATCCAAGCATATAACAAATACATGTTGGGAGGAATATTTCTATGAGTTTGTCAATAAGAAAAGTGCAAAAATACTTAAAAGAAAAATATAAAAGGACAAAACCTGATGATATGAAAAATACACAAAGGTATTTCTTAAAATTGATAGAGGAAGTGGGGGAATTAGCAGAAGTTATAAGAAAAGACCAGAGAATGACAGAAAACCACATTAAAGGAACAGTAGAAGAAGAATTATCAGATGTTTTATATTATGTTTTAATGATAGCAAATACATACGATATAGATTTAGAAGATTGTTTCAGATTAAAAGAAGAATTGAACTGCAATAGATATGGACATACTTTGAAAATAGATGATATTAATGAATAGTATCAGTTACAGAAAGGAGAAATAAAACCTCATATGCAAACATTGATAATGCTTTTGAAAATCCTTAGTATTCCTCTACTAATTATTATTGGGGAGTTACATATGAATGAAAGAACTAAAACAATTTTATTATTAGTAGTTGACTTTTTATATAATAGTTTTTTAGGCTCTGTTACAAGTTTTGCAATGATTATGATATCTGTTTTAGAAAGTTCATATTTATTCATTTTATCAGCAATAATTATTGGAATTTTGATTTTGGCATATTTAAGTACAATAAATATGTATGTAAAAAGAAAATTAGATATTAATATTTTAATATATATAATAATTATTATAGTGGGATTTTTGTCGGGACTATTTCTATATTAAAATGTTGTATACTTTGTTGAGTGGCAGTATTTTCTGCCTCACATTTTTGCATTAATTGAGTAGAAAAATGCTTCCTATACAAATAATATAAAATAACTAAATTTAGTTGATTTTTGATTATAGATACTGTAAAATATATCCAATAGCTCACATAGTAATTAAATGTAATAATAAAAGAAAGTAAATAAATATAGAAAGAGCTAAATTTTAGTTAAAGGATGTGTTACTATGAGCGAAAAAAAGAATGAAATTATTTTATTTGAAAACCAAGGAGTAAAATTAGAAGTAAACGTAAAAGATGAAACTGTGTGGCTAAATTTAGAACAAATGTCAGAACTTTTTGGAAGAGACAAGTCAGTTATATCTAGACATATTAAAAATGCATTATCTGAAGAATTAAAGGACGAAAAGGTTATTG
>CALXVF010000157.1 GCA_944391895.1 uncultured Clostridia bacterium | reverse complement strand
TGTATATTAAAGAAAGGATAAAAATATGAATGAAGAAAATTTATCTAATACAATAGTTGTAAAAAGAGATGGAAAAAAAGTTTCTTTTGACGGTACTAAAATTGCGATTGCCATAAAAAAAGGTTTTGATAGCGTTGAAAATGAGTATGATGAAAAGAAATATACAGAAGAAGATATTAACAATGTATATAATAGGGTAATAAACAAGATAATAGATTTAAGAAAAGATAGAGTTAAAATAGAAGAAATACAGGATTTCATAGAAGAAGAGTTAAAGAAAAGTGGATATCAAGATGTATATAAATCATTTTCAGAATATAGAGAAAATAGAGCTCAGTCAAGAGAAATTTTCTTTGATGAAAAGCGAAAACATAAATTTTTAAAAGCTCTTGAAAAACTAGGATTAAAAACAAAGGAAAATGCAGAAGTAATATTAGATAATAAAAATGCAATGCAAACAATGTCAGCATATGGAAGTACTGTGTCAGAAGAATTTGCAACATCTTACTTAATAAAAAAGAAATTTTCTGAATGCCATGAAAATGGAGATATTCATATACACAACATAGATTATTATCCAATGGGAACTACAGAAAGTATGCAAATAAATATAGAAAAATTATTTGAGAATGGTTTTTCTACAGAAAGTTCATCAATAAGAGAACCACAAAATATTCTTACATATTCTGTATTAAGCACAATTGCCATATCTGGAAATCAAAAGGACCAAGATGGAGAGCAAGGAATACCAGCATTTGATTACTATATGGCAAAAGGAGTTTTAAAAACTTTTAAAAAACAATTTAGACAAACAATATATGATATTTTGGAATATACTGATTACGATAAATTTATTGCAATTAACGGAATAGAAAGAGAGATAGACAAATTATATAAGATAGATTTTGATATCGAAGAATTTTATAAATTTACAAGAGGTGCAGAAGAATTAAAAAGAATGTTTAGAATAGCATATAAAAATGCTATGGAAAAAACAAATAATTTAGTATATCAAGCAATGGAAGCTTTTGTGCATAATTTAAATAGTTTATGTGCTGAAAATATAGATTCAAAATTTACTACTATAAATTTAGGAACAGATACATCAGCAGAAGGTAGAATGGTGACGAAAAATCTATTAAAGTGCATAGAAGAGGGAATTGGTAATAATAAAAATACCATGATACCTGTAACTATATTCAAAGTGAAAAAAGGTATTAATTATGATAAACAAGACAAAAACTATGATTTGTTAGTAGAAGCTTGTAAACTAATAGAAGAAAATAAAAATATATATTTCAACTTTTTAGATACAACATATAATAGTCAGAAATATAAAGAAGGAGATTTCAGTACAGAAGTAGCATACTTAGAAAATGGAACAAGAATCATAGAAAATGTATTGGACGAGGAAAAAGAAATTGTACCAGGCAGAGGCGTATTATCAACTACAACTATTAACTTACCAAGAATTGCTTTAAAGCATAAAAATAATATAGAAGACTTTTTCTTAGAATTAGAACAAAAAATGGATTTGGTTAAAGATCAACTATTAGAGAGACTAGAAATTCAAGGAAACAAGAAGGTATTTAATTTTCCATTTTTAATGAAACAAAACGTATGGATAGATTCTGAAAAACTAAAGGAAGAAGATAAGGTTAAGAAAATATTAAAACAAGGAATAATGAAAATTTCATTTTTAGGACTAAATGAATGTCTAATTGTTTTAAAAGAAAAAAATCATGGAGATAGTAAATCTGCTCAAGAATTAGGATTACAAATAGTAGAAAGAATGAGAAAAAAGACAGATGAATTTTCAAGAAAATATAATCTTAATTTTATGCTAGCTGGTGAAAATAACATGGGCATTGCAAAAGAATTCATAGAAGTAGATAGAGTTATATTCGGAAAAGTAGAAAATGTCACAGACAAAGAGCATTATACAGCTTCTTTTGAATTACCAAATAATTATGACTTAGATAAGAAAATAAAAATAGAGGCTCCTTATCATGAACTTACAAACGGTGGTCATATGATTGAAGCGGAAACACATGAAAGTGTATTAAATGCTGTTAATAAAATGTTTGGCAAGGAAATAGGACTTGCTAAAATAAATTTTTACAATTAAAGATGAATCAAAAAGAATAAATTGGATAGGAGGTTTTATGAAAAAAGTTAGTTTGAAAATTGAAGGAATGCATTGTGAAGGATGCTCAAATAGGCTTACAAGAGTTCTAGAAAACTTAGATGGTGTAATATCTGCAAATGTAAGTTTAGAAAACAAAAAAGCAGATATTGAATATAATGAAGATATATTAAGTATAGAAGAAATAAAAGAAGCTATTTCAGATGCTGGTTTTGAAGCTATAGAATAATAGCTTCTGTCTTTGATTTATGTGAAAGAAAGGAATAGTATGAAAAAAGTTTTATTAAAAATAGGTGGAATGACATGTAGCGCTTGTTCAAGTGGATTAGAAAAATATCTAAATAAACAAGACGGCATAGAAAGTGCATCTGTAAATCTAGTAATGAATAATGCTAAT
>CALXVF010000156.1 GCA_944391895.1 uncultured Clostridia bacterium | reverse complement strand
TAGGGACTCTTGTTGCATCTGTATAAGTATCTCCAACAACACCTCTTGCTGTATTTGGAATAGCATCTGTTAAAGTAATGATGTAGTCTTCAGTATCAGGGTCATTGTTAGTTTGAAGTAAAGTATATGCAGCATCTAAACCAACTTCTAAGTTTGTTCTAGCACCCATAACATCTTCAGAAACTGTATTTAAAGCTTCTGTAATTGTATCTGCATCATTTGTAAGTTCTTCTGTTACAGTTTTAGCATCTAAATCAGTTCCTTCAATTGTATAACCTTCATCATCTGTTTCAGTAGATGTAGCAAATTCTACAACACCAATTTTTATATTAGGATTTGCTGATAATAATTTATCTACTAAGGCTTGAGCAGATTGTAAAACAGCTTCTTTTCTAGTTATTCTTTCACCGTTAATGATAATTTCGTTTGTAGACATACTTCTTGAGGCATCTATTAGTAAAACAACATTAGCTTTTTTATCTTCCAATTTTTCTGCATTATTTTTTGCTGTTAATCTAATATCAACATACTTTTCAGTAGTGTTGCACTCAATCATTTTCTTTTCAAATTCGCCATATTCACCAAAAGTAATATTGCATACATTATCTTCTACTAAAGTCATTGTAGCATTAGCTTTATTAATAGTTGCTGCAAAACTTGATGTTGCAGTAAATAAAACTATAAATAAAGCAATTAAAATACCATAAATTGTTTTTCTCATAATACATTTTCCTTTCCTTAAAAATTTTGCAATTTGCATAAAAATGCAAACAAAATAATTCTTTTGTTATAATATAGGAAAAATCGAAGATTTTGCCTATATTTCAAGATAAAGTTACATTAGCTAGCCCGAGCAAAGCTCGTAGCATAAAGCAAAGCTACTTTTCTTATTTTATACTAAAATTAATTTTTAATACGTCTACATTATAATACATAAAAATTCAAAATTCAACAAAAATGTAAAATTGAAATGTAATTGTAATTTTTTAGTTAACGGTTCGAAAAGTTTTTGTTGAAAAATCGTAATAAGCTATTGACATATACTGGGAAAAGATATAAAATGAATTCATACAATTTTTAACAAAGATATTGTTAATCAATGAGCTTATTTTCAAAATTAACAAATGAATGCAGATTATAAATAATGCATTATTTAATCTAAAAATTTTCCAATAAAATTATAAAAATTAATAATTTAGGCATTTTTTGAAAGACTAAATAAATAATACAATGTTGTTTATTTAGAGATTTATATTGAAAATAATGCTCTTATTTTAAATTTGAAACTGTTAAAGAATTTAAGGAGTAATAAGATTATGAATAAGCAACAAATAATAGATTTATTAAACATAGGAGAAAATCGAGAAGTAGAATTTAAAGAAGCAAAGAAAAAGTTACCAAAATCATTATGGGAAACTTATTCTTCATTTGCAAATACACAAGGACGGCATAATTATATTAGGAGTAAAAGAAGATAAAAACACAAAAATATGTGATTTAGAAGGAATAGAAAATGTAAGTGATATTTTAAAAGATTTTTGGAATACTATAAATAACAAAGAAAAAATAAGTTGTAACATATTAAATGATAATGATATTGAAATTAAAAGAATAGAAGGAAAGACAATTGCTATAATAAATATTCCAAATGCAAATAGACAAGACAAACCAGTATATATAAATAACAACCCAATAACAGGTACATTTAAGAGATATCACGATGGAGATTATAAGTGTACTAAAGAAGAAATAAGAGTAATGTTTAGTGAAAGTTCAGAACAATCAAAAGATGAAATGATATTAGAAGAATATACTATTGACAATATAGATAAAGAAACTTTAGAAAGTTATAGGAAAAGATTTAAATTACATAAGGGTGATAATCACGAATGGAATAATTTATCTGATAGAGATTTTTTATATATGATAAGAGCATTAGATAGAAAAACAGATAAGTTAACCTTAGCAGGACTTTTAATGCTTGGAAGAGTGCAAGATATAATTCAAGTAAGACCAAATTATTTTTTAGATTATAGAGAGATAAATAATGCAAATACTACTGAAAGATGGTCTCATAGAATTACTTCTTCTCCAGACGAAGAATGGGCAGGTAATTTATGGGGATTTTTTAGTAAAATAGTAAATAGATTAACAGCAGATATTGAAGTTCCATTTGCATTAGATAAAGATATGATGAGGATTGATGATACTGAAGTTCATAAAAGTGTTAGAGAGCGGACTTGCAAACAGTCTTATTCATGCAGATTACTCTGAAAGTGGTAGCATAATAATTGAAAAAGGAGAAAATTATTTTAAATTTTCTAATCCAGGAAATTTAAGAATACCAATAGATATTGTTATGGAAGGTGGAAGAAGTGATCCGAGAAATGCTATTTTACATCAAATGTTTTCATATTTGGGGTTTGGAGAAAGAGCGGGTTCTGGATTATATATGATTAGCACAGTATGGAAAAGTAAAAATTGGATAAAACCACAAATAAAAGAAGAATTAAATCCCAATAGAACAATATTAACATTATATATGAAAAAGGATAAAATTTATACCAATAATTATCCTAATAATTAT
>CALXVF010000155.1 GCA_944391895.1 uncultured Clostridia bacterium | reverse complement strand
AACCATAATTTTGCATGTTCTTTTTCATTATCTGCTGTGTATTGGAATATAGCTGCAATTTGCTCATATCCTTCTTTCTTTGCTTTGCTTGCAAAATATGTATATTTATTTCTTGCTTGAGATTCTCCTGCAAAAGCTTCCATTAAATTTTTCTCTGTTTTTGAACCTTTTAATTCCATAATTATACCTCCATTTCATTTTTCGATAATAATATATCACAAATTATATTTTAATTCAAGCAAAAATGAAAAATAATATATAGTATAAAATTCAAGGGGAACGCTAGTGAGCCGTACGGTGCGTCCCTGCACCGGGAATTATATACTATATGTTATTTTTCATTTATATAATTAGATATCATAAAAATATGTTGCTTCTAAATCTGCCTCATGAGTAAGTAATGCTAGTGGATATTTTTTATAAGCTTCTCCTATAGTTCCATACAATTCTTTTGGTTCAGTATATCCCATATGCCATCTTATTGCATACTTTTCTTCACTAGTAAGTTTTATATATTCAGATATCATCATAACAGATTTTTCACCATGACCATAAGGAATTGTATCATCAACAGTATAATAAGGTACTTTTTCCCATACACCTAATGCGTTTTTAGCATTTCTGTAATCTACTTTATAAAAATTAACTTTGCATATATCATGTAAAAGTCCTATTAAAACTATAGATTCATCTTGTACTTTTATTGGTAATACTGATGTTTGAACTTTGTGTTTTAATATTTCATATACTTTCATACTATGCTGTGCTAAACCACCTTCAAAACACCCATGAAATCTTGTGCTTGCTGGTGCTTTGAAAAAATCTGTTTTTTGTAAAAAAGCTATTAATTCTTCTATTCTTTCTCTTTTTGTGCTTCTTAGTAATTCTATAATTTCTTTTTCCATGTTTTATTCTCCTTCAACTGTTTCTACCACTCTTTTTCCTATATTTGCTATTAATGTAGGAGCATTGGTTCTATTTTTTGTAAATACTCCAACTAAATATGTTTCTTTTCCATAAATTATTCCGTAATCATGTACATATCCATTATAACTGCCGTATTTATGCGCTACATCATAATCCAAATATTCTTTTAAATATTTTCCGAATGAAGATTTTTTCATATCTTCTATAAGTTTAGGATATTTATCCGCATTTTGATATACATAATTCATTACATCATAAGCATATCCTGGACATGTTACATTTGATGAATAAAATGTACTTGATAATTCTCTATCTGAATATTTAGCTATCTCATATCTGTATTTATTCCATCCAATATTGCTTATTAAAATGTTATTTGCTGTATTGTCACTATCAACAATTAATTCTTCTAAAAGTACAGATAGCGGAATTGCTGAACCTGCTTTGTATTTATTTGTAACATCTCCTCCACCAGCTTCAAAATTGCCAGCTTTGTATGTTAAAGTATCATTTAGGCTCATTTCACCATTATTTATTTTTGTATAATAATATAATGCAACTGGAACTTTTACTGTACTTGCAGCAGTAAAATACTTATTTTCATTATAAAAATAGTATTTTTTTCTATTTACATTATAATAGAAAAAGCCAAAATTATCGCTAGTTAATCCATATTCGCTTCTAATTTGTGCAATTAGTGCTTTTACTTCTTCATCTTCTGTTTCTTCAAGGTAAACAGAATCTTCCACGGCTATTTCGTGAGTTATTGCACTCCAACTTTCGATTGGCACAAATACTTCTCTGCTAACATTTCTACTCTCTAGATAAAAAGTAAAACATAAAATTCCTAGCAGAATAATTATACAAATTACACAAATAATATTTTTCATGTTTCTTTCCTTTTGTTTCTCATGTTTCATCTGATATTACCCCTTTTTTATTTAACGATTTCTATTGTACATTTATTTTTTTCCAATGTCAATTGTTAAATAAATCGTCATTTCATAAAATATATTCAATATGTTTTTACTTTATTCAATTATTTATAGTTCATCCCCGCAATTTTTCTTTTTTGCTGATTTGAATAATTCTTTGTCTTTTTTAGTTATAACCATTTCCTCTATATTTCCATGATTACATATCTTTAATGTAATTTTACCGTTCTCGATTATAGGATGTCTTAAAATTCTTTTTTCTGCATTTCCATAAAATTCTTTAGATATTGCTATATATGAAAACTTTTCATCTTCATATGGTGCTTCTCCTTCTTTCAAATATTTATGTATTTTGCTTCTTTGGACTCTAACCGTTGCATGACACCAATCACCTTTTCCTAGTTTACACTCGTTTTCTTGACTTGTGCAAGGAGCTATAATATAAGCATTATTCTTTTTAGCATATTCCTGCACTTGCTTTATAATCTCAAATCCTTTTGGCGTTCCTGTTTCTATTATCAACAATATTTTATTTGTCGCTTTATATAATTTATCTATTCCACATTCTCTATCCTTTTCATTTAATTCATTAATTACATAACTGGCTGTAACCAAATCTGCCTTTTCTTCTAAGTCATCTTCTAAAATATCCGCTTCTTTCCACTTAACATTTTTCAAACTATCTTGCATTAGTTTTTTTCCCAATGCACTCATTACATTTTCTCTTTCTATACAAGTTATTTCTTGGACATC
>CALXVF010000154.1 GCA_944391895.1 uncultured Clostridia bacterium | reverse complement strand
TCTATTGCTAAATCTACTAAATGAACAATTTTTTCTCCAACAACTTCTCCCATGCTTCCCATAAGAAAATTTCCGTCCATTACACCTATGGCAACATCAATATTATGTATTTTTCCAGTACCAATTTTGATTGCTTCTTTTATCTTTGTTTTTTCTTCTAACAAATCTATTTTTTGTGTATATCCTTCAAATTTAATTGGATTAGTTGTATGTAAGTTTTCATAAATTTCAATAAATGTATCTTTATCTATTACTTGCTCAATTCTTCTTCTAGCAGACAATCTAAAATGCTTGCCACAATTTGGACATACACTTAAATTATTTTTTACATCATCTTTATATAGAATTTCCTTACAGTTATCGCATTTAATCCATTTTCCAACCATCATGTCTGATGCTTTTGAATTAACACTATTTTCTGTAACATTTACTTTTCTTATTTTATCAATAACCATTGTTTTCCCTTTCATTATTTAATAAATGACGTATCATAATCATTTTTTATAAATTCTGGATTTTCTAGAATCTTATACAAGAAATCTATATTAGTTGTTATTCCATCAATAACAAATTCTCCTAGAGCACTCTTCATTTTATTAATTGAATCTTCTCTATCCATGCCATGAACAATTAGTTTAGCAATCATAGAATCATAATTAGGAGGTATTACATAGTCTTGATATATTGCAGTATCTACTCTTATTCCATTTCCTCCTGGTATATGAAGTCCTGTTATTTTTCCAGGGCAAGGCATGAAGTTTTTATCTGGATTTTCAGCATTTATTCTACATTCCAAACTATGTCCTTTAACATTTAGTTCTCTTACTTCTTTAGAAAGTTTATTACCTGCAGCAATATTTATTTGCTCTTTTACCAAGTCAACTCCTGTAACCATTTCTGTTACTGGATGCTCAACTTGAAGTCTTGTATTCATTTCCATGAAGTAAAAATTTCCTGATTTATCCACTAAATATTCGATTGTTCCAGCATTTGTATATCCTATTTTTTCAATTGCTTTTACAGAAACTTTTTCCATCTTTTGTCTTAATTTTTCATCTATATATCCAGATGGAGTTTCTTCAAGCATTTTTTGATTTTTTCTTTGAACTGTACAATCTCTATCTCCTAAATGTGCTACGTTTCCATGCTTATCTGCAATTACTTGTATTTCTATGTGTCTAGGATTTTGAATATATTTTTCTATATAAATGCTGTCATCATTAAATGCTGATTTTGCCTCTGTTCTTATTACATCATAATATCTTGAAAGCTCTTCTTCGGTATTCGCGATTCTTATTCCTTTTCCGCCGCCACCGCTTACTGCTTTCATTATAACTGGATATCCAATTTTGTTTGCTATTTCTTTCGCACCTTGAAGTGATTCTACATTTCCTTCTGAACCTTCAACTACTGGAACTCCAGCTTTTTTCATAGTTTCTTTTGCTTTTGACTTATTTCCCATAAGTTCTATTAGTTCATAAGATGGACCAATATAGTTGATTCCTATTTCACTACACATTTTCGCAAAAGCTACATTTTCAGATAAAAACCCATATCCAGGATGCACACTATCTGCACCTGTTAAGCAGCAAGCTTCTAGTATTGCTTTTACATTTAAATAACTTTTATTAGATGCGGCTGGGCCAATGCAAACGGCTTGGTCTGCTAGTTTTACATGTAAGGCATTTTTATCCGCTTCTGAATATACCGCTACTGTAGCAATTCCCATTTCTCTACATGCTCTAATTATTCTTACTGCTATTTCTCCTCTATTAGCTATTAATACTTTTCTTATCATACTTTTCTCCTATACTATTGCAAATGTAAGCTCTCCCTTACATGCTACTTCTCCATCAACAGTAGCAATTGCTTCTCCTATTCCTATTGGTCCTTTTTGTTTAATGATTTTTACTTCTAATTTTAATGTGTCACCAGGTTTTACTTGTCTTTTAAATCTTAATTTATCTATTCCACCAAAAAGTGCATTTCTTCCCTTATTTTCTTCCTTAGATAATATAGCAACAGCTCCTGTTTGAGCTAATGCTTCTACTATAAGTACCCCTGGCATTATTGGATTACCTGGGAAATGACCAGCAAAATGTGGTTCGTTTATACATACATTTTTATATGCAATTGCACTTTCTCCTGGTACAAAATCTTCTACTTTATCTATCATAAGGAATGGGGCTCTTTGAGGTATTATCTCCATTATTCCATTAACATCTAACATTTGTTTCCTCCTACTTTACTTTAAATAAACAATCTCCATATTCACACATATCTTCATCGTTTTTGCATATTTCTACTATTTCTCCATCAAATTCGCTTTCGATTTCATTCATAAGTTTCATTGCTTCAACTATACAAACTACATCTCCTTTTCTTACTTTATCTCCAACTTTTACGAAAGGTTTAGCTGTTGGTGAAGATTTACTATAAAAAGTTCCAACCATTGGTGATTTTATTTCTTTGTAATTTTCATCACTAGTTTTATTAGATGGTTCTACTGTAGTATTATTTACTTCACTTACTACTGGTTCTTGATTTTGTGCAATTACCACATTTGTTTTACTTTCATTCTTTTTCATACTAATTTTAGTACCATCTGGGAATTCTATTTTTAATTCATCTATTTTAGATTCTCCCAT
>CALXVF010000153.1 GCA_944391895.1 uncultured Clostridia bacterium | reverse complement strand
GCTTTTGATGCTGCATAATTGCATTGTCCAGCATTACCACTCACACCAACAACTGATGATATATTTACTATCCTTCCACTTCTTTTTTTCATCATATATGGTACTACATTTTTTGTAACATTGAATGTTCCCTTTAAATTTGTATTTATAACTTGGTCAAATTCTTCTTCTTTCATTCTCATAATTAAATTATCTCTAGTAATTCCAGCATTATTTACCAATACATCTATTTTTCCGAATTTTTCTATTGCTTCTTTTACAGCATTTTCTGCTGAATCAAATTCTCCAACATTTGCTCTAACAAATAATATTTCATTATCATTTTTTAAGTCATCTTCTAATTTTTTTAAATCTGTTTTTTCTGAGACATAGTTAATTACTAAATTATATCCATTATCTGAAAATATTTTAGCTATTGCCTTTCCTATACCTCTTGTTCCACCAGTTATAAATGCAACTTTCTTTTCGTCCATTATAATCCTCCTAATAATTCATTTAATTTTTCTACTGTATCAATAGAATAACATTTAGCTTCTTTAATCTCTTTTTTTACAAATCCAGTCATTGATTTTCCTGGACCTATTTCAATAAAATTATCTATATTATTTTCAGCAAAAATTGATAAAGCTTTATCAAATCTTACTGGACTTACAATATGTTTAGATAAGATATCCACAAAATCATCACTTTTTGTGTATAACTTTCCATCTAAGTTTTTAATAACTTTCACTTCATTTCCATTTCCAAAAGTAATTTTTTTTAGCTCTTTCTCATATTCTTTTCTAGCTTCTTCTAGCTTTTCTGTATGGAAAGGTCCTGATGTATTAAGTTCTACCACTCTTTTAGCACCTTTTGCTTTTAAAGCCTCCATAGCTTTTGCTACTGCTTCTTTATTTCCTGAAATAACAGTTTGACCAGAATAATTATAATTAGCAGGAACAACAAATTTTCCTTCTTTTCTAATATCTTCACAAACTTTTTCTATCTCTCTTGAATCAAGTCCGATGATTGCTGCCATAGAATATTCTTCATTTGGAATTAAGTTTTCCATGAAATAACCTCTCATTTTAAGAAGTTTAAAGCAATCTTCCATACTTAGAAATCCACCATATACTAAACCTACATATTCACCCAAACTTAGTCCAGCTGCATATTCTGCTTTGATTCCTTTTTTGCTTATTACTTCTAAAACTGCTAGTGACATTGCTGCTATACAAAGCTGAGCATTTTGTGTTTTTTTTAGCCCTTCATCTGTAGCTTCAAAGCATATTTCTTTAATATTCATATTTGTTACTTCATTTGCTAAATCATATACTTTTCTAGCCTCTTCAAAATTATCGTAAAAATCCTTTCCCATTCCTGCAAATTGACTTCCTTGACCAGGAAATAAAAAAACGTTTTTCATATATTCCTCCATTTAATGTTTTATATTCTAATGCAAGCTGAATTTAATACTCTAATATTCCAATATAATACAACCTGAATTTAGTCCTCCACCATATCCAACTAGCATTATCTTATCTCCTTTTTCTAATTCTACTTCTGATAATGCAATTGGAATACTTGCACAAAATGTATTGCCTATCCCTTTTATATTCGTATACATTTTTTCTTTGCATCCTAACCTCACACCTATTGCATCCATTATTCTTTGATTAGATTGATGAAGTATAATACTTTTTATATCGTCTAGTTCTAAACCAGCTTGCTTTAAAGTTTCAGTTATTAATTCATTTACTTCTTTTACTGCATATTTGTATATTTTCTTTCCTTGCATACTTAGCTTATTTTCATATTCATACACTAACAGATCGGATTCTTGACCTTGGCTTCTTATACTTGAAGCATATATTTTATTTTCATCAGTATTTGAAATAATAGTAGCTCCCGCTCCATCTCCCATCAAGATAGCAGTTGAATAGTCTTTTTCATCTATAATTTTTGATAACCTTTCTACTCCTATAATTAATGCAGTATTTATTTTATTTAAACTTATTGCCATTTCTGCTATATCAAAAGCATTTATGTAACCACTGCATCCGCCTAAGACATCTAGGCACATACATTTTTTTATATCTAATTTTTTTTGCACTAAAAAAGAAATTCCAGGCATTATTTTTGTAGTTGATGTTGTTGCTACAATTATCATATCAATATTTTCTTTTTCGATTTTCGCATCTTGTACTGCTTTTAAACTCGCCATATATGCCATATCTTCCATTTTTTCATCTTGTGTATAAAATCTTTTTTCTATTCCTGAAAGTTCTAGTATTTTTTCTTCATCTATCCCAAACTGCTTAGATAGTAGTTTATTATTTATTTCTTTTTGGGGTATATATTTTCCTCTTCCAATAATTTGTATATTTCTCATTTTTACCTCTATTATATTTTATTGATTTTAATAAAAGTTTTCATTGGTCTGACTGGTCAAATTAATTAAAATTTCATTTTTAATTTTTTCTACAATTTTTAAAATTATTTCTTCTCTATTAAAATTTTTTTTAAATTCTTTTTTTAATGAAGTAGCAATCTTTTCTGTTTCACTATCAAAATTAACTTCATTCACATTAAATCCCACACTTATTATTAAATGAATGACTTCTTTAGAAATACTTCTTATTTCAGTTAATATTCCACATATTTTCTTATTATTTAATAATAAATCGTTTGGATATTTTA
>CALXVF010000152.1 GCA_944391895.1 uncultured Clostridia bacterium | reverse complement strand
CCTTTACTGTGCTTGCAAAATGTTTCTATAAACTCTATTGCTTCTATTGCCCTATTGTTATCATATATGTATTTGTGTGTTTCTGTTTTTTCCGTTTTTTCATTATATATTTCTACTACTCTAGGATTATCAATATCATTTACTAATCTTTCGTAGACGATTTTAACTTTTTTTGGTGCTATAATTGCACCAGTTTTTATTTTTTTGTAATATTCTTTTATATAATTCATTTGTTATATTTCTTTTTATACTTTGTAAAATCGTCATCGATTGGAATTGCATTTCCTGGTGGTAGAAACTCAGATAATTGTTTTATTGTTACTGTATAATTTTTTATCATAGCATTATATGTTTTTACAGCAGGTTGTTCTCTAAGAAATTGCTGCTTTCCTTGCTTAAATTTTTCAATTACACCCTTTTTTTCAATAATTTCATTAAGTTCTTTTAATTCTACATACATAAAACAAGCCTGTTCAATTAAGCCTTGCACTAAAGCTTTTTTGCTTTCTTTTACATTTTCAAATATTTTATTAAAAACTTTTAATTTTTCTTCTTTTAGCTCTTTCTTTTCGCTTTTTTTCAATACTTTCACCTACTTTTCGCATACCCCCCTCGTATGAAATGGCTTGTGTGTTTTTTGGAGGTCAGCTCCAACGGTCTTCTTAATCAAAAATAATTAATTTTTTCCTGGGGGGGATTTTTCTTCTATAATATTACCTTCTTCATCAAATTTTAATCCTTCTCTAATAGCTCCTATACACATATGCTCTTTATTATGACAATCTTGACATACATATTCTAAGTTATTAAAGTTCAATGTTATCATTGGATCATTTATATTAAAAGGTGTGATATGCTTTTTATGATGTACTATTTTTCCTGGATTTTGATGACATCTTTGACATAGTTTTGATGGCAAACTTTTTATATATGCTTCTCTACATTCTGTCCATTCTTTTGATTTATAAAATTTTTCTGCATATTCTTTAATATATACCACCTATCTTCCGCTTCTACATTTTCTTCTTCTTTAAAACAATGCTTATAATTCTTACAATCTTTGCATTGTAACTTCATACAAATTTCAGTTCTCATTATTTGCTCCATACAAAAAGACCTGGAAACATTCCAAGTCTTTTAGGAAATTTTTTATGTTACATTTTTTCACAATACTAATATATCACATTTAAAACGAACAAAACGAACAAGTTTTATTTTCCTTGAAAAAATCTTTTTAATTCCATTCTTGCACTATCTCCCGTGATATGTAAATCCTTCCCAATTTTAGTCCAACTTTTTTTATCTACATATCTATATCTTATAATGAGTCTTATTTGAGAATCATCTATTTTCTTTAATTCTTTTTCTAGTTCAATTAATAAGTCTAATAACATAGATTTATTTTCATTTAATATATCTTTATATTTTTTTCTTTTTTTATTTTCTGCATATCCTTGTATTTTTAAAGTAGTTTTTGTAAATGGAAAATTACTACTCGATTTTTGTACACTATCTCCTACTTCATCAAATGGTATATTGTTTATTCTTTCCTTTAAATCTTTTATTTCCTTATTAATGCTATTTATTTGTTTTAATATTTTTAATAATTCTTTTGTATTCATTTTAACCTACTTTCATAATTCAAAATTAATACTTAATTCTTTTTATCTTTATATAGTTTTCTTCTTCTATCTGTGCAATATAATAATTGCAAAAACCATCTATTAAATTATTATTTTTATCTATTAATATTTCTGAATCATGACTTGTCCATATTTTAAATTTTCTAAGTAATTTTTCCTTGCTCGGATGCTTAAAATTTGTCGGTATTTTTATTTTGTCAATTCTAATATAACCTTTTAAGTACATAACAAATTCTTCGAAAAAATTTGTACTTAACTTTCTATATCTAATTAGTAACATACACAATCTAAACATTTGCTCATTTAATTCTTTTATTGTTTCATTTTTCTTAGCATGATATTTTAAGAACAATCCCTTTATATTATAAATTCCACAATTCAAGTCCTGTTGATATTCTAGTTCTCTGCTCATTTCATCAATAAATATATTCTCATGTATTTTATTATTTTCTGGAATTCTAATATAATATTCTAATTGACTATTATTTTTTACTATGTACCAATTAAAGTTTATAAAAATTCCGCTTCTTATTATTTTTATATTTTTACTATTCATCCTTCAACCTCCTATTTGTATGGAATTTCAATTCCATTTTTTGTTACCCTTATTGTGTTTCTTTCTTTTATTTCAATATATTTTCCTTTAATTATTAATAATTCCTTATATTCTTCTACTGGAATTAATATCATATTTTCTATTTTTTTATTGCTATCATAAATTGTCATTTTTTCATTTTCCTTTCATAATATTTTATTGCATCGTCCACAGTATTAAAATTTACTAAAAACCCATCTTGTATTTGTTCATTTAATATATATTTTATTAATTCTTCTTGATCTTTTATCTTATTATCTTTCTCCATTATTTTAACGGACTGCTGAAATAATTCTTGCATTTGATTATCTATATCTCTTTGTTTAATTTCTCTATTCTTTTCTAATTCTATTTGTTGTTCTTGTATTAATATTAATGCTGCATCTAAGTCTAACGTAGAACAAATACAGTTGTCATATGTTATATTATTCTTTCTTTTTCTTAGTTCCACTAATTCTTTTAATCTAGTAATTGATTCTTTTTGTTGAATCGTCATTATTATTCTCCTTTACACTATTTCAATCTGTGCTTGTATTTTTTTT
>CALXVF010000151.1 GCA_944391895.1 uncultured Clostridia bacterium | reverse complement strand
CCAAAAGAAGAACCAAAGATTGAAAAAGTAGAACAAAAAGAAGAGAAAATTGTTAAAGAAGAAAAAACAGAAAAGGTTGAAATTAAAAAAGAAGAAGCAAAGATGGAGAATAACACAAATAACACATATTCAAATAACTTAAATGATAGAAATGCAAGACCAAGAACAAATAACCAACAAAACAGAAATTTTGGTAATAACAGAAACTTTGGAAACAATCGTCAAAATGGTCATAATAATAATGGTGGGTTTAACAGAAATAATAACTTTAATAGAAATTCGAATAATAATTTCAGAAATAACAACAATAATAATAATGGAAATAATAATTATAAGAGACCTCTTAACAACCATAATATTGACAAAAACATAAAAGATATTATGGCTGCAGATATTGTTGAAAAGGGAAATCAAAGAGATTATAGTACAAGAATTATTGATAAGCAAAAAGCAAATAGATATAACAATCAAGATGACAAAAAGAGAAGAACAAGAAGAGGAGACGAAAGCGAAGATTTCAATGAAGATAAATTAAGAAATCTAAAACAAGTAGATAGACTTTCTAATATGTTCGAAGATAGTGATGGTGGAATGCTTGATTACTATGATTTATCAACAGTTAGAGGAAAAAGAAATAAGAGAAAGCCTAAAAAAGACGAAGAAAGAACAAAACAAAAAATATTCGACTTAAAAGAAATTACAATTCCAGAAAATATAACTGTAAAAGACTTGGCAGCAGATTTAAAGAAAACAAGTACAGAGGTTATAAAAAAATTATTTGATTTAGGAATAATGGCTACAATAAATCAAACATTAGATTTTGATACTGCATATTTAGTAGCAGATAGCTTTAATGTTGTTGCAAATAAAAAAGAAGAAATCAAAGACGAAGATATATTATTTGATGACTCAGAAGATAAGGAAGAAGATTTAGAGCCACGTCCACCAGTAGTTGTTGTCATGGGACACGTAGACCATGGTAAAACTTCACTTCTAGATGCAATAAGAAATACAAATGTAATAGAAGGAGAAGCAGGAGGAATTACTCAACATATTGGAGCATATAAGGTAAATGTAAATGGAAGAGAAATAACATTCTTAGATACACCAGGACATGAAGCATTTACAAGTATGAGAGCAAGAGGAGCTCAAATTACAGATATTGCTATTTTAATAGTTGCAGCAGATGATGGTGTTATGCCTCAAACAGTTGAAGCAATAAACCATGCAAAAGCAGCAGGAATTCCAATTGTTGTAGCAATTAACAAAATTGATTTGCCAGGAGCAAATCCAGAAAAAGTAAAACAAGAACTTATGAAATATGACTTAGTTCCAGAAGAATGGGGCGGAGATACAATATTCGTACCTATTTCTGCTAAAAAGAATATTAATATAGATAATTTATTAGAAATGCTATTACTTGTTGCAGATATGCAAAACTTAAGAGCAAATCCAAATAAACAAGCAAAAGGTGCTGTTATAGAAGCAAGACTAGATAAAAATCAAGGACCAATTGCATCTATGTTAGTTCAAAGAGGAACTCTAAATGTTGGAGATAGAATAGTTGTTGGAAATGCTATTGGAAAAATAAGAACAATGAAAAATGACAAAGGTAAAAATGTAAAGAAAGCAGGACCATCAACACCTGTTGAAGTTACAGGTTTAAGTGAAGTACCAGAAGCAGGAGACATTTTCTATGAAGTAGAAGATGAAAAAACAGCTAAGCACTTAATTGAAAAGAGAAAACTAGATTCGAGAGAAAAATCAATAGCAAACAATGATGTTGTTACATTAGATAATCTGTTTGAAAAAATGGAAAATGAAGAATTGAAGCAATTAAATATTATAGTAAAAACAGATGTACAAGGTACAGCAGAAGCTATGAAAACATCACTTGAAAAATTATCAAATGATGAAGTTAGAGTTAAAGTCATTCATTCAAATGCAGGTGGTGTAACAGAATCAGATGTACAACTTGCAAAAGCAGCAAAAGCAATTATAATAGCATTTAATGTAAGACCAGTTGGAGCAGCTAAGCAATTAGCAGAAAAAGAAGGAGTAGAAATAAAACAATACTCAGTTATATACCAAGCTTTAGAAGATGTAGAAGATGCTATGAAAGGAATGCTTGCACCAATATATAGAGAAAAAACAATAGGAAATGCAGAAGTTAGACAAACATTTAAAATATCTAGTGTTGGTACAATTGCTGGATGTTTCGTATTAGATGGAAAAATCGAAAGGAATGCAGGAGTAAGAGTTATAAGAGATGGAGTTGTTATCCATGAAGGAAAACTAATTTCATTAAAAAGATTTAAAGATGATGCTAAAGAAGTATCAAAAGGATTTGAATGCGGTATTCAAATTCAAGATTATAATGACATAAAAGAAGGAGACATCATAGAGGCATTTATTCAAGAAGAGGTAAAAAGATAATGAAAAACACAAATAGACTTGGCAGAATTAATGAAGAATTAAAAAAAGAAATCAGTCAAGTAATCAATTATGAATTAAAAAATCCAGATGTTACTGGTATGATAAGCGTAACTAAGGTCAAGGTGACACCTGACCTTAAGTATGCTAAAGTATATGTTAGTGTTCTTAACTCAAAAAACTTAAATAAAACATTAGATGGGCTAAAAGATAGTGCAGGTTTTATTAGAAGTAGAGTCGCTAAAACAGTAAACTTAAGAATAACTCCAGAATTAGTCTTTGAGTATGACGATTCAATAGAATATGGGGAGAGAATAGATTCTATACTTAAAAATTTAAAAAAGGAGTAGATATGTCAACTTTAGATGAAATATTAAAGGAAAT
>CALXVF010000150.1 GCA_944391895.1 uncultured Clostridia bacterium | reverse complement strand
CTGTATTCATTTTCACTAGGAATTAACTTTGTTTCTATATCGGCTATCATAAGATATGAAACAACAATTAATACTGCCACTATAATGCATATTACTATTCCTACAATTACCTTTATAAGTCTTTCTTTCATATATTTCTCCAAAGTTCTTTATTTTCTTAACTCTGCTCCATGTTTACTTTCTAGTCCTTTAATAATTTTTTCAAGGCACTCATTTATTTCTTCATCTTTTAAAGTTCTATCCGATGCTCCTAATGTTATAGTAAATGCTATACTCTTCTTTCCTTCTGGAATTTCTTTTCCTTCATAAAGGTCAAAAACTGAAGCATCTTGTAATAATTTTCCACCATTATTTTTTATAGTTTTAAGTAAATCTTGAGCTAATACCATTCTATCTACTAAAATGGCTAAGTCTTTCTTAACAGCTGGAAATTTAGATAATTCTTTATATTTCATTTTTCCTACTTTTTTTGCTAGCAATTTATCTAAATTAATTTCCATTACATAGACTTCTTCTTTGCTAATTTCTGGATTAATTCTTCCTATAATTCCTATTATATCATTATTTACTGATATAACCGCAGATTTTCCTGGATGCATTTCTTCTGGTAGTTTTTCCTTATCTGCCACAAAACTATATCTTCCATTATATCCTAAATAATCTAAAACTTCTTCGCAAACACCTTTAATAACATAGAAATCTACATTTTTAGTTTCTAATCCCAAATAATATTCTCCTGCCATTAAACATGCTAAGTTACTTTCTTCAGTATAGTTTTCTCCATTTTTATAGAAAGATTTTCCTATTTCAAATAAATCAACATTTTTATTGTCTCTAGCTAGATTGTATTCATAAGTTTTGTATAATGACGTTATTATGCTTTGTCTTAAATAGCTTCTTTCTTCTGTTAATGGTGCCAATATTTTTATAGATTCATTTGTCTTATTTGTAAACATATTAGCTTCTTTTTCTCCGACTAAACTATATGTTAATGTTTCATTTAGTCCTAGGTTTATCATTTTATTTCTGATTTCTCTAGTGGTATTGTCATATGTTCCTTTTTTCACATTCATAGATTTTAGTCTTCCAGAAATATTATCTACACCATATATTCTGCCTACTTCTTCTATTAAATCCTCTTTGATTGAAATATCTAGTCTTCTTGTAGGAACAGATACGTGTAATATTTCATTTTCTTTTTCTACTTTAAATCCTAATCTTTCGAATATATTAATAATTTCTTTTTCTTCAATATTTGAACCTAACAAAGAATTTATGTTTTCAGCAGTAATGTCTATTTTTTTATCTTCTTTATTTGTTTTATCATAAACTTCCATTCCTGCTACAACTTCAGCATCAGCATATTTTTCAAGCATATGGCAGCTTCTTTCCATTGCCATATATGTTCTATTTGGATCCAATCCTTTTTCAAATCTGTTACTAGCTTCACTTCTTAATATTTTATTAGATGTTTTTCTTACTTTTACACTATCAAATATTGCCGCTTCAATAATTATATTTTTAGTATTTTCAGTTATTTCAGTATCATATCCACCCATTACACCTGCTAAACCGATTGCTCTTTTTCCATCTGATATTACTATATCTTCTTTTGACAATGTTCTTTCTTGTTTATCCAATGTTGTTAGTTTTTCACCTTCTTCGGCCATTCTAACTTCTAACATGCCTTGAAGTTTATCTGCATCATAGAAATGAAGTGGTTGACCTGTTTCTAGCATTACATAGTTACTAATATCTACTACATTATTTATTGGTCTTATTCCTGAAGCAATTAGTTTTTCTTTGATTTCTTGTGAACTTTCTTTTATATTAACATTCTCTACTTTTTTAGCTAGGAATAGTTTACAATTTTCTGTATTTATAGCTAATTTGAAGTTTAATTTTCCTTTTTCTTTATATTCTAAATTTATAGGTTTTACTTTTTTGTTGTAAATACTACCTACTTCATAAGCCATTCCTAAAATACTTAGTAAGTCTCCTCTATTGGCAGTAAGGTCAAAATCTATTACTCCATCATCCATTTTCATATATGCTATTGGGTCTTCTCCTACTGGTGCATCAGATGGTAGTTCATGAATTCCAGATTTATCTTCTTCTCTTAAGAATTTACTTTCTATGCCTAATTCTGCTATTGAGCATAGCATTCCATTTGATTCTACGCCTCTTATAGTAGATTTTTTAATTTCTCCTCCTGGTAGTTTAGCTCCTGAAAGTGCCACTATTACTTTTAGTCCTTTTCTAACATTTGGTGCCCCACATACAATTTGTAAAGTTTCTGCTCCTATATTTACTTTACAAACATGTAAATGATCAGAATCTGGATGATTTTCACATTCTACTACTTCTCCAGTTATTAATTTAGTTGCATTAATTAGTTTTCCTTGAGAATCATATTCATTTCCAACTTTAGTCATATTTTCAGCCAAGTTGTATATATCTTCCTCTGTTTTTATATCTATATCTACATAATCTTTAAGAAAATTTGTACTTAATTTCATTGTTCCACCTCCTATATATCCTTTCTATCAAATTGATTTAAGAATCTTACATCATTTGCATATAAAAGTCTCATGTCTGTTATTCCATATTTAAACATTGCAAGTCTGTCTAGCCCTGTACCAAATGCAAATCCTGTATATTTGTCTGGGTCATATCCGTTTACTCTTAGTACATTTGGATGTACCATTCCTGAACCAAGTAATTCTATCCATCCTGTTTGTTTACACAAATTGCAACCTTTTCCCATACATTTGAAACAACTTACATCAACTTCATAAGATGGTTCTGTAAATGGGAAATAACTTGGTCT
>CALXVF010000149.1 GCA_944391895.1 uncultured Clostridia bacterium | reverse complement strand
TAGGACCAGGACGTGGTTCAGGTGCTGGTTCAATTGTAGCTTATGCTATAGAAATAACAGATATAGATCCGATAAAATATGGACTAATATTTGAAAGGTTCTTAAATCCAGAAAGAATTAGTATGCCCGATTTCGATATAGATTTCGATTATGAAAAAAGACAACAAGTCATTGATTATGTGGCAGAAAAATATGGACAAGACCATGTTTCACAGATTATTACATTTGGTACAATGTCAGCAAGGATGGTTATAAGAGATGTTGCAAGAGTTTTAGATTTATCTTATGCAGAAGCGGATAAACTTGCAAAGATGATACCAAACGAATTACATATAACAATTGCAAAAGCATTAGAACAAAATAAGGAACTAAAAGATTTATATGATGGCAATGGAGATATTCATAATTTACTAGATATTGCTATGGCATTAGAAGGACTTCCAAGACAAGCATCTACACATGCTTGCGGAATAATAATTGCACGTGAACCAGTTGTAAATTATGTACCATTGTATGCAAGAGATAACATCATTTCAACACAATATATTATGACCACACTAGAAGAATTAGGACTTTTAAAAATGGACTTCTTGGGATTAAGAACTTTAACTGTTATTCGTGAAGCAATAGAACTAATAGAAAAAAATAGAGGAATAAAAGTAGAATTTGACCAAGAAATGAATGATCCTAAGGTATATAAACTTTGGCAAGATGGTGATTCAGTCGGAATATTCCAATTTGAATCTGGTGGTATGACTAACTTTATGAAAGAATTAAAACCAGATTGTCTAGAAGATATTATAGCCGGAGTATCACTTTATAGACCTGGGCCAATGGACCAAATACCAAGGTATATTGCAAATAAAAAAGACCCAGACCATGCAGTTTATACACACCCAAGCTTAAAACCAATTTTATCAGTAACTTATGGATGTATGGTATATCAAGAGCAAGTTATGCAAATAGTAAGGGACTTAGCTGGATATTCTTTAGGAAGAGCAGACTTAGTAAGACGTGCCATGGGAAAGAAAAAATTAGATGTAATGGCAAAAGAAAGAGAAAACTTTGTACATGGTAAATTAGATGAAAACGGAAATGTAGAAATACAAGGATGTGTTAGAAATGGAATAGACGAAGAATCTGCTAATAAAATATTTGATGAAATGGCAGAATTTGCTAAGTATGCATTTAATAAATCTCATGCAGCATGTTATGCAGTAATAGCATATAGAACAGCATATTTAAAAGCATATTATCCTGCAGAATTCATGGCAGCTATGCTTAATAGCTTTTTAGGAAATTTAGATAGAGTACCAATTTATATAGATGAATGTAAAAAGAAAAACATAGCTATATTAAAACCAGATATAAATAAAAGCTTCACAAAATTCACTGCATCAGACAATAAAATTAGATTTGGACTTGGAAGTATAAAAAATGTAGGAATAGCTGCAGTAGATGGCATAGTGGAAGAAAGAGAAAAAAATGGAGACTATAAAGACTTTACTGATTTTTGTGAGAGAATATATGGGGAATCAGTAAATAAAAAATGTATAGAAAGTTTAATAAAAGCTGGAGCTTTTGATGGAATGGGTAAAACAAGAAGTACATTGATAGCATCATTCGAAGGAATAATAGATATGATAGCAGACGCCAATAATCAAGCATATACAGGACAAGTTACAATGTTTGATATAGGCCAAGATTCAAAAGAAATGCAAGAAATGAAATATACATATACAGAATTAGAAGAATATTCAGAAAAAGAATTGCTATCAATGGAAAAAGAAATGCTAGGAATATATATTTCAGGACATCCATTAGAAAAATATAGAAAACAAATTGAAGAAATTGCGACAATAAATATCCTGGAAATGAAAGAAGCAAATGAAGCTATAGCTGCAAACGAAGTTCCAAATGTAAATATAAAAGATGGACAAAGAGTAAAAATTGTAGGAATAATAACAAAAATAAAAAAGAAATTTACAAAAACAAATAAAGTAATGGCATTTGTAACTATTGAAGATTTGTATGGAGCATGTGAAGTAATAGTATTTGAAAGCTGTTACAATAATTGCTCAAATATACTTTTAGAAGAATCCATAGTTGTAGTAGATGGACGAATTAGTATGAAAGAAGATGCAGATATAAGTATAGTCGCTAATAGTATTACAGAATTAAAAGGAAAAGAAGGAGAAAAAAGAAAAGAATTAGTTCTAAATATCACAAATTTAAATGAAGAGCAAAAAGAAAAATTAAGAGGAGCAATCAAATTCTTTACCGGCGAAAAAAATAACTTGCTTGTATCAGTAAAACAAGAAGATAAACTTAGCAGTTGTGGAGCAATATTTGCAAGTGAAGAAATCTTAAACGAATTTAAAGAAATTGTTGGAGAAGAAAATTTTTCGCTTTCTGACGGAAAAAATTAAAAAAATTAAAAAAACTACTTGCCAAAAACAAAAATTAATGATATATATAATGTATCTTCAAATTTAAAATATTCAGTTCAAAAAGAGGGCTAAAAAAAAACGCTTTAAAAGCGAAATTAGCTCTCTTTTTCTTTTTTAATGGGAGGTCATATGAAATATATTTTTGTAACAGGTGGAGTTGTATCGGGATTAGGAAAAGGAATTACAGCAGCGTCTATACGGAAGATTGCTTAAAAATAGGGGATATAGAGTAGTAAACCAAAAATTAGATCCATATATAAATGTAGATCCTGGAACCATGAGCCCGTATGAACATGGAGAAGTATTTGTAACAGATGATGGAGCTGAAACAGACTTAGATTTAGGACATTATGAGAGATTTACAGATGTTAGCTTAACAGAAAATTCAAGTATAACAAGCGGAAAAATTTATCTTAATGTA
>CALXVF010000148.1 GCA_944391895.1 uncultured Clostridia bacterium | reverse complement strand
AACAAAAGATAATTTATTATATCATATAATTGTTGCAGATGAGGGAAATAAGAAAGGTATTATAAAATTAGTTAATTCTCCATTATATCTTCCTAAAGCTGATAGGCTAATTCTCGCCTTTCCAAATAGGGAAGATGTAGAGAAAATAACTACTGACATACCATTTTTATATTGCACTTATCCAGATTTAGATGTAATTAATGATGAAATAACAGAAGATGAATAGTTAATTGAATTTTATATGTATTATGAAATAGCTTTATTTATACATTTATTAAATCTTTTAGCAGATATGGCAATATGGCTATTTTTTAGAAAAAAGATAATCGAGTTTAAAACTTTTTTATTTGATTATTATATATTGTTTGTATTAAAATTTTATGATAAAATTATATTGTAAAGTTTATATCTTGGAGGAAAAAATGATTAAACGAGTATTTAACATAATTACTATAGTAGTAGTGATAATATCTGTAATATCTATCCCATATAATTTTATTAGATGGCTTAGAGATAGTTATTATTTAAAATTAGATGAAAAGAATATTAGTGAAATAAATTTATTATTGAATGAAGAGGATAAGTTACCAGAAACGGCAAAAAAAATAGGATATATGGGGGGATTAGGAGACTGGTATTTTATTATCAAATATAATAGTGGACTTCAAGAAAGAAGAATATATGGAGAAAACTCAAATATAGAATTAAGAGACTATATTATTCAAAATGGTTATAGTGAGGGAGAACTTGCAAGTAATGAGTTGGCTATAGCACTGGTTATAATTGGAATTGCTACGATTTACGGAATCATAGAATTAAATAATGTTATGCAAAAAAGAAAAATACAGAAAGAATAAAATGGAAGACAAGTAAGCGACATTAACTTTTATGAAAATGTCACTTACTTTATTTTTAGTAGATTGAGCTACACTTTATACCACTTAAATAAACAAAATAAAAATATTTTGGTATATCTGATAAACTTTATTTAACTTATAAGATTTGGCCAATATCTTAAGTAATATTAAAAAGAAAGAAGGTAATTATATGGCAGATACTAAAGTTAGAGAAATACAAATATGGTTAAATAGTGTTTATAAAGATAATGAAAATTGGGTAACCATTAAGGAAGATGGAATTACAGGTAATAATACAGTGGCAGGACTAATAAGAGCTTTACAAATAGAATTAGGTGTAGGCGTAGATGGAGTTATGGGAAATGGAACAAAAGAGGCTTTTGATGCAATGTATCCAAATGGCTTATCAAAAGATATTACTCCTAGTACACAAAAAATGAAGAATATAAATTTTATAATAAATGGAGGACTATTTTGTAGAGGAATATCAGGTAATTGGGATAATATGGAGATTTTTTCAACTGAAACAGAAGAAGGAGTCATCTTAATGAAAACACAATTAGGCGTAGAAAATCCTGATGGAATTGTACGTGCTATTGATGTTAAATCTATTTTAACTACAGAAGCTTATACTACAACCGGTGGCGAATATAACATCAAAGTAAGAGAAATACAACAAGAATTAAATAGAAAATATTTAAATATGATGGGAGATTATTTAGCAACTAATGGGTTATATGATAGAAATACAAATAATGCTATAAAAAAGGCAGTCCAATTCGAAATAGGTGTTGATGCTGATGGGGTATGGGGAAATGGTACAAAAAATGCTCTACCTGTTATAAATATCGGTTCAGGTTATAAGGACTTAATATACCTACTTCAATATTTACTATATCTAAATGGCTTTGACCCAAATGGTTTTGATGGTATTTATGGTAATGGAGCAAAAACAGCTGTTATTAACTTTCAAACTCTAATGAATCTAGATGCTGATGGAATTGTTGGTGCACAAACTTGGTTTGCTTTAGCTGTTAGTTCAGGAGATACTTCAAGAGCAGCGAATGCTTGCGATACAAGGTTTGAAATAACAGAAGAAAGGATAAACGTATTAAAAAACAATGGATATGAAGTAGTAGGAAGATATATAAATCGGTGGTAGTTTCAAAGAATTAAGAGAAGGAGAATTACAAAGGATATTTGATGCTGGATTAAAAGCGTTCTTTATTTATCAAGAAAACAATAGATTGATTAGTGATTTTAGTTATATTAAAGGATTTAATGCTGGGTTAAATGCATCAAAGTGTGCTATTAAACACAAAGTGCCAGTGGGAGCAGTAATTTATTTCGCTGTAGACTTGGATGTATACGCTGACCAAATTTCAGAGTATATTATCCCTTTCTTCGAGGGAATAAATGATTCATTAAATAGAGATTATAAAGTTGGAATATATGGTCCAAGATTAGTATGCACAGAAGTATCAAAAGCCCAACTAAGCATTAGTAGTTTTGTTGCCGATATGTCAAGTGGATATTCTTGTAATATAGGACAAAAAATGCCAAGTGATTGGTGTTATGACCAATATTGCGAAATTACTAATTTTAATAATGATTTTGATATAGACAAGGTAACTTATAATGGGAAAATAGAAGCTGCAGATCATCTAAGAGAAGAGCCAAGCAATATAGAAAAGTTGAGTAAACAATTAGAAAATTTATATGCTTTAACTAACGAGTATTCTGACCAAAAAAATAAAGGATGGAGCATAATTGAAAAAAATAAAAACATAATGGATTATTTAAGAAATGTAAATAGTTATGTAGGTGATTTTTGGGATTTGGCAGCAGGAAAAGTCGATTCAGATTATATATCATTCCTAGATACTATGCTCATAGATGGACAAAGAAGACAAGATATAAAAGTTCCATCTGAATACGGAGATATGGAAATAACACATTTAGCAGCAAGTATAAGCTCATTACTACATAATTTCTTTGCATTTGACCAAGAATTAAACGATTTAACTGGATGGGCAGGAGATTTACTTCAATTAGGGGGTAATATAGAAAGAATAAAACGTAAACATATGTGT
>CALXVF010000147.1 GCA_944391895.1 uncultured Clostridia bacterium | reverse complement strand
ATAAATTATAAAGTTCTTTCTTTAATGTGATTTAAAGGAGGGATTTTTTTGATATATTTAGAAAACGTGACCAAATCTTTTGGAAATAGAGAATTATTAAAAATAAATAAATTAGAAATTAGTGATGGCGAAAAGGTTGGAATAGTAGGAAAAAATGGAGCAGGAAAATCTACTTTATTAAATATAATATCAAGTAGAATTAATCCTGATTCAGGAAAAGTAAGTGTGCAAGGTTCTGTAGGATATATAGAGCAAATAAGTAATGAAGAATCTGTTTTAAGCGGAGGAGAAAAAGAAAAAAGAGCTATAATGCGAGAATTAGGCAAAAGAACAGATGTACTTCTGGCAGATGAACCTTCTAGCAATTTAGATATAGATAGTATTAATTATTTAATAAAAAAATTAAATGAATATCAAGGAACATTACTATTAATATCTCACGATAGAAACTTACTAGATTCTGTATGTACACAAATTATAGAAATAGAAAACGGAGAAGTTAATAAATATTTAGGAAATTATACAAAGTATAAAGAAACAAAAACGGGAGAAATAGAATTTAAAGAATCCGAATATTTAAAATATGTGAGAGAAAAAAGTAGACTTGAGAGTGCGATACAAGTTTCTAAGAATTCATCAAAATCTATGAAAAAAACACCATCAAGAATGGGAAACTCAGAAGCAAGATTGCATAAAAGAGAAGCAGAAAATAAAAGGGAAAAACTAGAAGGCCATACTAAAGCTTTAGAAAGTAGACTTGAAAAATTAGACCAACCTGATAGACCAATTCATGAATTACCTGTATACATGCGAGTACCTGAAAGCCAAGTAATAAGGGCAAAAATTGTAATATCTGGTGAAAATGTTAATATTAAATTTAATGAAAAAGTGATTTTAAAAAATGCAAAATTTAATATATTATCTAATAGAATTACTGCATTAGTAGGAAAAAACGGAGCAGGAAAAACATCTTTGATAAATAAAATATTATCAAATGATGAGAACATAATAGTTAGTGGGCAAGCTAAAATTGGATATTTTAGCCAGGATTTAAGTATTTTAGATAATGAAGAAACTGTTTTTCAAAATGTTATGAAAGATGCAATACAAAGTGAAGTTACTGTTAGAAATATACTTGCAAATCTTAATATAAAAGGAAATGAGGCATATAAAAAAGTAGGAGTTTTAAGTGGTGGAGAAAGAGTTAAGGTATCTATTGCAAAACTGCTTGTATCTGATTACAATGTATTAATCTTAGATGAGCCTACTAATTTCCTAGACATACCTTCAATAGAGGCATTAGAAAAACTTTTGAGAGAATATAAAGGTACAATTTTATTAGTTACTCATGATAAAACACTTATCAATAATATTGCTCAAAACTTACTAATTATAGAAGATAAGAATATTGTTGAGTTCGAAGGAAACCTAGAAAAATATCAAGAATATAAGGAAAAAAAGAAATTAGTAAATAAAGCAAATTTAGAAAACGATAAATTATTGCTTAGTATGAAGATATCTGAGATTATATCTAAGCTATCCATTGAAAAAGATGAGGGCAAAAGAAATGAATTAGAACAAATGTATAAGAAGCTTATAGAAAAAAAGAATAAACTATTATAAGGAGGAAAAAATGAAAAAAGGGGTAAAAATATTTTTAGGAATATTAGTAATTATTGTAGTATTGGTAGTTATATTTGTATTAATTAAGTATTTCAAAAATAATAATCAAAATCCTACAACAGGAGATGACGAAATTATAACTAATATTCCAAAATATGCTACAAAAAATTTAGAAGATTTGCCAAAAGATTATTCGAAAGAACAAGCAATTGTAGATAATTGTTTAGTTATAGGAAATGATAAAATATATAATAAAAGTCAACTGGATAATTTCCTAAACAATGTTTCACCATCTTATACTAAGAATCCAATTTCAGATAAATTAAGGATTGTGCAGTTTACAATAGAAGGACAGATGATTATTAAGGATATAGAATATACTGCAGATGGAAAATATATTATTGCAAACGATTTAACTAGGGACGAATATTCTGCTGAAGAAGATAGAAAAATAACAAAAGAGGAATATTCGGCAAACGAATACAAGCTTTTTAAAAGTATGGGAAATGAATATGTAGAAATTTTATTATTAACGAATGAAGGAAAGACTGAAGATTCTATATTAATTTGTACATATTCTAGAAATATTGAGCTTCAAGAATTACCATCATTTTATGGTAAAATTATAGAGACAAAGGAAAATAGTATGCTGGTTGAAACATTAGAGGGAGAAGACAAAAGGCAAAATTTATCAGACAAATATACTTTTGAAACAGATAAAAATTATGAATATGAAGTTGGAACTATAGTAAAAGTAACATATACAGGATTGGTTCGAGAATCTTATCCAGCACAAATTGATATGGTTAACTTGGAGAAAGTTGATTTAGAAAAGTTCAACCTAATATTTGAAAATAGTAATGAGGAAAGAGCTACTATTTTAAGTACAGAAGATGGAATAACAGAATATAATGTATATAGCTTTGAAGGAGATATGTTTGTAATAATTGATGAAAAAATAATGAACTTAAGACAGGCTCTATTAGAAAACAAAATTACAATGGAAGAAATTCTAAATAAAGCAAAAGAAGATGTGGAAAATGAAAAAATAGTAAAAGGTGTCTACTCAGATGGAGGTAGTACAATATATAAATATAAGAATTATAGCATTATAAAATGTAATAGGCTGGATAGCAATAAAGATGTATATTTTGGAAATACGGATTTATTATTATAGAGTGAAAACTGTGTGAATTAGTCACAAAACTAGTCACACAGTTCTTTTTATGCAAAAAATCACTTATCACCATTTTAAGGCAAAATCATATTATATCTTGAGGTGATAAAATGTTTTTTGCATCAATTATACTTGCACTAATATCTCTCATTGTTTCAATAT
>CALXVF010000146.1 GCA_944391895.1 uncultured Clostridia bacterium | reverse complement strand
GAAATCCATGAAATGCCATATCCTGTAACTACATATTGAACTACATATAAAGTAATAGCACATAGTACAAATCCTATAATCCCTTTAACTATTGGATGAGTAAAAAGAGCGGTAAATGTACTAATTGCAAAATCACAAACTGCTAGAAGTAAAACGGCTAAAGCTACAATCCAGATACTAGAAACAGTAAATCCTGGAGTAAAGAAAGCAGTAATTCCCAAAATTATAATAGCAGTAATTAATCTACCAACAAATTGTGGTAATTTATTCCTTTTCATATTTACCTCCTAAAAATATTTATTAATCTAATTATTTCCTAAATAAAAAATAAATATTCATAAAAAAATTGGAAACAATAATATTAAGAAAATTCAAAGATATTATTTACTAATTGTATATTGAAATTTCATAGTTCCGCGCAAGCGTTCAAACGAGCTAGAAGGATTCTAGCGATGTGCGTTTGGAGCTGTAAAATTCGTAGAATTTTAGCAGCGACCGCAAGGAACAAGAAATTTTAATATACAATTAGAAGATATAATAGGTTATAATTATGGAAGGTAGAAAATGTTAATAAATTTTGTAAGAGCAATAATTATTTATTTAATAGTATTAATAGTAATGAGATTAATGGGAAAAAGAGAAATAGGACAACTTCAACCATTTGAATTGGCAATATCCATTATGATAGCAGACTTAGCATCAATTCCAATGACAGACCCGGGAGTACCAATATTCAATGGAATAGTACCTATTTTGGGACTTTTAGCAATGCATCTAGTAATTACAGTATTAAATATTAAATCAGTAGGCATAAGAAAAATAACTTGTGGAAAGCCAACAGTTTTAGTATATAGAGGTAAAATAGATGAAGAAGCATTAAAAAGAGAAAGATTTACTATAAGTGAATTACAAGAAAGGCTAAGGGTAAAAGATGTATTCAATCTAGGAGATGTAGAATTTGCAATATTAGAAACAAATGGAGAAATTTCAGTAATACAGAAACCAAATAAAAGAAACAGCATTCCAGAAGACTTTGGCATTATGCCAGAATATGAGGGAATGCCATATGATTTAATAGTTGATGGAAAAATAATGAATGAGAACTTAAATAAAATTGGAAAAGATGAAAAATGGTTATATAAACAAGTGGTGAAATTTAAAACTACTCCGGAAAATGTATTAATAGCTACAATGGATGGAAAAGGAAACTTCTTTTGTCAAGAAAAAGAGAAAGGAAACAAAAAATGAAAAAAGAAGCAATAATTACAATTAGTATAGTTCTGTTAATACTATTAGCTGAATGGCTAACACAAGGATATACTCATAAAGCATTTGCAGAAATAGAAGATAATTTAACACAACTAAAAGAAGAAATCTTGCAAACAAACGCTAATAGTGAGCAATTAATAAACAAAACTGAGCAAATTGCTGAGCTATGGGAAAGTAAACAAGAAAATTTGTCATATTACTTAGAGCACAATGAGTTAGAAAAAGTTAACACTCAAATAGTATTAATAAAAGGTTATTTAGAGTCGGATTCTCCTCAAGATGCAATTCCTGATTTAGAAGAAGGACTATATATTATTGAACATATAAAAGAAAAAGAAGCTTTTAAGTTGAAAAACATTCTGTAGAAATAATATTAAAATTTGCAGAATATGTCGAATTATGTCGATAAGTTGTCATAAAAATAATTTTGATAAATTGTTGAAAAAACGTAAACAATTTGTTAGAATAGAAGAAAGTATACTAGATATAACAATGGCTTTGGCTAATAAGTGGAAGGGAGGAAAAAATCAAAATGGCAGGAAATAAGAATGAAGAAGTAAAAAAAGCAGGAATATTAGTAGATGAAATGAGTATGGACCCAAAAGAAAGAGAACTATATGAAGCAAGATTAATGGCAAAATACAATTATGATAGTGGAATGGCCGGAGCAAGAGAAGCTGGAATAGAGGAAGGAATAGAAAGAGGAGAAAAATTAAAGCAAATGCAGATTGCTAAAAAAATGAAAGAAAAAGGAATAACAAAGGAAGAAATAGAAGAAATAACTGGTCTTAGCCAAGAAGAAATAAAAAACTTATAAAAGTAGATTATAAACTTGATTTTATTAATAAATTAGAATAAAATTTATATAAACTAACAAAGGAGATAATACATGAAAACACTCGAAAGCCTTGATACTGTATATATATATATATATATATATCGTAGAATTTAATAAAATAAACATGAATAAACATAGAAACAGGAACAGTAGAAAATCCAACAGAAAAAGCAGGAATTGTATTGTCAGAAGAAGATGCTGGCAATTGGTACTATTTATATAAAGCATGCCATAATGTAATAAAAAATAATAGTAGCGTAAAAAGTATGATGATATGGGGATGCCAATATGATGAAACAATGAATTGGCTAAAAAATACAATATTTAAAGGCCAAGAAGATAAGGTAGATGTAGATTCTAGCAGTTGGGGACATTATTCATCAAGTTCAAAAATAAATACAGGTTCAAATATTAATTACAAAGTAAATGAGATATTTGATTTGGCAGGAAACCATTGGGAGTGGACACAAGAGGCTTGGTCTACAAATACAAGAATAATACGTGGAGGATATTTTGGAAAGACAGGTACGACTTACCCAGCATCAGACCGTGGAAGTGGAAATCCAAACGATGGAACTGATAGTAGTGAGGGTGGTACTAGAGCTACACTTTATATTCTATAATTGAATGAGATATGAAACAAATAAATCACACCCAGCGGGAGATAGATTTGCTATAGACGGGGTAGCGTTAGAAGATACAGGATTTAGAGTGGCATTATTTATATAAAATTATAAAGAACTTTGAATTTATAACATTTCAAAGTTCTTTTATGTATATTAACTTATATCAAATTCATTTTCTTAATTTCAGCTTCTAGTACCGTTTTATTCTTATAAGAAAGTTCAATAAGAAGAAGTCTAGGCTTTC
>CALXVF010000145.1 GCA_944391895.1 uncultured Clostridia bacterium | reverse complement strand
TCTTAAAATTTTCTTTTTCTTGCTGCCTCTGATTTCTTTTTTCTTTTTACACTAGGTTTTTCATAGCATTCTCTTTTGCGTACCTCTTGTAAAACACCATTTCTGGCACATTGCCTTTTAAATCTTTTTAAGGCATCTTCTATATTTCCATTATTAACTTTTACCTCTGACATAATATCCCCTCCTTCCAGTGATTACAACTATTGTATGGGTTTTTGGGATATCTCCCTAAATACTTATTAATTATACATTATTTGCCATGGCATTGTCAATAGTTTTTTTAGAAGTTTACCTCTACTATTTTATTTTCTTTCAAGCATTTAGGAATGTCTAATACTCTTTGGTTGCTTGAGCCTCTAAACATTAGGTCAGGATCTTTTTTAGCCTCTACAAATCTTCCATCTACTAGAACATCTATATTTTTTAGTAGTTCATTTGTTGTTTCATCATTTCTATTTTTTAGTTCTTCGTATGTATATCCTGTATAGCACCATACATTAAGGTTTGGCTTTTCTTCTTTTAGTCTTTTTACAAAATGTAGTTCATCGCCAATATTTTGCATGCATAATGGTTCTCCTCCACTTAATGTTACTCCTTTAATTATTGAATTTTCCTTAATTTTATTTATTATTTCATCTTCATTAAAATCTTGTCCATAATTAAAGTCTTGTGCTTCTAGGTTCTGGCAATTAGGACAATGGTGTGGGCAGCCACTACAAAATAGTACTGCTCTCCATCCTAATCCATTTGATATACTTTCGTCATAAAATCCTGCCATTTTCATAATATTCTACGCTCCTTTTATTCCTGTGTTATGTGTTACTCTATCGTTTAATTCTGCTAATTTTGCATTGTTCCATCTACTTGTTGTTCCAACTAAGTATCCTGTTATTCTTTGTATTGTATCTATTTCTTCGCTTCCGCATTTTGGACATTTATGTAAGTTTGCATCTGAATTTTCAAATCCACAATTCATACATCTTGATCTTGTATGGTTTACACTTCCATATCCCATATTGTATTTATCCATTAAATCTACAACTGCTTCTATTGTCTCTGGATTCTTTGTTGCATCTCCATCTAATTCTATGTAGAAGATATGTCCTCCTCTTGTTAATTCATGATATGGAGCCTCTATTTTTGCTTTTTGTTCTGCTGTACATTTAATCCATACTGGTACATGGTTTGAGTTTGTATAGTATTCTCTATCTGTTACTCCTAAGATTGTTCCATATTTTCTTCTATCTATTTTTGTAAATCTTCCTGATAATCCTTCTGCTGGTGTTGCTAATACACTATAATTCAAATCATATTTATCTGAATAATCTCCAACTAATTCTCTTAATTTTCCAACTATCTCTAATCCTAATTTTTGTGCTTCGTCAGATTCAGCATGATTTTTTCCTATTAATGCTGTTAAACATTCTGCTAATCCAATAAATCCAATTCCCAATGTTCCGTGTTTTAAAACTGGTTCAACTGAATCATTTGGTCCTAATTTTTCACTATCAATCCACATTCCTGCCATAAGTAGAGGGAATTGTTTTGCTATTGCTGTACATTGGAATCTATATCTTTCATATAATTGTTTTGCAGTCATATTTGCATATTCCTCTAATTTGTCCATGAAGATTTTCTTTACTGTCTTTTTGTATTTTTCTGTCATCTTCTCTTCGCTTCCTCTACCAAGTTCAAATTTTAGTCCTGTTTTCTCTTGAGCCTCTAATGCTGATTCTATTGCTAATCCTGGTAAGTTAATTGTTGAGAATGATAAATTTCCTCTTCCTACAGATGTTTTTTCTCCGTGTCTGTCTTCAAATACTCTTGTTCTGCATCCCATTGTTGCACATTCATAGTAGTATCTATGTGGATCATCTTTGTTCCATTTTTCATTTTGGTTAAATGTTGCATCTAAGTTAATAAAGTTAGGAAAAAATCTTTTAGCTGTAACTTTGCATGCAAATTTATATAAATCGTAGTTTGGATCTTCTGGTAAATAGTTTACTCCTCTTTTCTTCTTCCATATTTGAATTGGGAATATTGCTGTTTCTCCATTTCCAACTCCTTCATATGTTGATTGTAGCATTTCTCTTATTATGCATCTTCCTTCTGGCGATGTATCTGTTCCATAGTTTATTGAACTGAATACAACTTGGTTTCCACCTCTTGAATGTATTGTATTCATATTATGTATAAATGCTTCCATTGATTGATGAACTCTATTTACAGTATTGTTTATTGCTGCTTGAATATCTCTTTCTTCACCTTTTAATTCTTTTAAATCTCTTTTTATGTAGTCTTTTGGTTGATAATCATATAAATTTGATAAGTCTTTTCCTAATAATTCTTCTTCTTTTTTTATTTCTTCTACAAATGTCTTTTTTACATATGGAGCTAAATAAAAGTCAAACGCTGGAATTGCTTGTCCTCCATGCATTTCATTTTGAACCGTTTCCATTGAAATACATCCTATAATACTTGCTGTTTCTATTCTTTTTGCTGGCCTTGATGCTCCATGTCCTGCTCTAAATCCATTTTCTAATATTTTATCTAGTGGATGTTGCAAACAAGTTAAGGATTTTGTTGGATAATAATCTTTATCGTGTATATGGATATATCCGTCTTTTACTGCTTGTCTAACATCTTGTGATAGTAAGAAATCGTCAACAAATGGTTTTGTTGTTTCTGATGCAAATTTCATCATCATTCCTGCTGGTGTATCAGCATTCATGTTAGCATTTTCTCTTGTTATATCATTTGCTTTTGCACCAATGATATCTAAAAATACTTCTTTTGTTTTTGATTTTCTTGCTACATCTCTATTATATCTATATGTTATATAACTTTTAGCAACTTCTTTTCTTGAAGATCCCATTAATTTGTTTTCTACTAAGTCTTGTATTTCATATACAGAAGTTTGTCCTTTATTTTCTAATTGTTTTTCTACATCATTAGCTACTCTATTTGCTAAATCGATATCCACTCCGCCTGGAGTTTGTGCCATTGCTAAAGTTACTGCTTTCACTATTCTTTCT
>CALXVF010000144.1 GCA_944391895.1 uncultured Clostridia bacterium | reverse complement strand
ATGGCGTAGTTTTTTAGTGTTTATAAAATAAAATTTAAAAGAGGAGAAGAAAAATATGCAAAAAGAAAATAAATTAAAAAACGAAAAAAAGAAAAAATTAACAATCTTACTCATAGTTATTGCTTTAATAGTAATAATAGGAACGATAATCATAAAAAATGTGATAGTAAACCAAGAGGCAAAAGAAGAAAATTATTTAGTAGGAGGAAATTCAAATTCTAGTTTGATAGCTAGCAATATAAAAAAAGGAATAACGATAGGAGGAATAACAGGGACATTAGACATCTTAGACACATCAGATGCAACAGCTACTCCAGAAGATATAGCTATGGGGAAAACAGCATATGCAAAAGGCAAAAAAATAACAGGAACAAGAGTAGTAAACATACCAGATACAGAAACATATACATGTTGTTATGCAGATATAGATGGAGATAAAAAAGTGGACGGGATAATCTTTGCAGATTTGGCAAAAGGAAACACTGGAGACGGACAATGGGGAGATGAATGGGGAACATATACAGTATCAGTTAAAAACAATTTTAAACAATATTATATAAGTCATGATGAGTATACTGATGATTTTGGAACTGGAAGAGTTATAGCACCAGTAGAAGGAAGCAGTGGTGAAGATAGGTTTTACGTAATGTCATTGGATAATATAGATTTAAATGAACATTATTGGTATCGCAATTCATATGGAAAATTAGATATTACTATAGAATATATAGAAAATGACTTTGGAAAAGGGAAACAAAATACGGAAACAATGATAAATAAATGGAACAACAATGATTATGGTTCCCAATATAGTGATGACATATGGGGAATTATACAAAATGAAAATTATAAAAACTGGTTCGTTCCATCAAAAACAGAATGGGCAGTGTTTGGAGGAGAAGTATTAGAAAAATTAGATATTAATTCGACTAATTATGCAAAATACGGACTTAGTGTTAGGTACTGGTCATCCACACAAAATAGTGTTAATACCGTATATTATGCTGGATTAAGTGGAGGATGCATAAGTAATCGCAATGCATATGACACGAGTTATGTTCGTCTGGCTACTACGTTTTAGCTAAAAATATCTTTATATAAATTAAAGAATGCCACCAAGTGGCGTTTTTTATATTTATAAAATAGGGATAAAACTTAGTAAAAATATTCTAAAAAGCGTTTACTTTAAAATTAACGTATGCTATAATGCAAAATAGATATAATAATAAGAGAAAAAATAAGTATGAGGTGAACATATGAATCAAATATTATCAATGCAATCAAACATGAATGATGGCAATAAGAATAACAAAATAAACAATAAAGAACCAAAATATAGAGAATACAATGACAAGGCAAGTATCAACTCTATTTTAAGAGTATTTGCAATATTCATTATGTTATTTGGAGTGGCACTAATTGGAAATTCAGTATATGGAATGATAAATTCTGCACCAGAACAAAGAGACAATATAAGCGTATCAGCAGAAAACATTGGAAGTAAAGCAACAATACAAATTACAGGAGAAAGACCAATTAAGCAACTAGTTTACAAATGGGGACAAGGACAAGAAACAGTAATACCAGGAAACGGAACAGTTCAATTATCATTAACATTGGAAATTCCAAAAGGAAATAATATCTTAAATATGACAGTTACAGATTACTATGGAAACACACAAGATTTCCAAAAACAATATATCAATGAAAAAAATGGACCAACAATTGAAATTCCTTCTACAACTGGAAATATGTTAAACATAGTAGTAAAAGATGATAAAGAAGTGGCATATATAACATATCGTTGGAATAATGAAGCTGAAACAAGAATAGATATGGACCCAGCACAAACAGATAAAACAACGCTGCAAACAAGTATACCAGCAATCAAAGGAGAAAATACTCTAACTATAGTAGCCGTAGATAATGATGGAAATAGAGAGACAGTAACAGAAACAATAAAAGGAGCAAATGGACCAACATTTACAGTAACAACAGAAGGAAATAACATAGTAATAAATGCTAAAGACGAAGAAGGAATAGGAAAAATATCAATTACAGTAGATGGAGTTACTACGGATACAGGCGATACACCTATAAATGAAAAAGAAATTACAGCTCAACAAGAAATAACTCCAGGAACACATACAATAACAATAACAGTAACAAACTTAAGTGGACTTTCAGAAGAACAATCTTTCACAGCAACATTATAAGAGGTGTAATTATGAAGAATATATATTTATTAGATGAAGATGATACTCTAATTATTTCACTGAAAGAAATAATGAAAAAAGAAAGAAGTATAAAAATAAAGAATTATAAAGTTGATGAATTAAAAGATGCATTAACCAATATTCCAGATTTGGTGGTTATCAACGAAGACAGCCTAACAGTGGACATTAAAGAAATATTTAAAGAAATAAAAGATAATGAAGACAATTCAATAACTCCAATAGTAGTAATATCTTCAAGAAAAGACCAAGAGCATATAATAGAAATACTAAAAAATGATGTTGAAGTGTACTTAAATGCACCGGTAAACAATGAAATACTTTATTATACAATAATGAATATAATGAAATTACTAAACAGAAATAGAATGGTAAGCCCTCTAACGGGCTTGCCAGGAAATGTGCAAATACAAGCCGAAATGAAAAAACGACTAACAAATAAAGAAAAATATGCAATGATGTATATCGATTTAGATAATTTCAAAGCATACAATGATACATATGGATTTTCTAATGGAGATGAAATAATAAAATTTACAGCTAGATTAATATCAAAGTATGTTATGAAAAATGATGAAAATTTTGTAGGACATATTGGAGGAGATGACTTTGTCGCTATTGTAGAAGATGAAGATTATGAAAAAATATGTCAAAACATTATTGCAGAATTTGATAAATGCATAGAAAAATTCTTCACAAAAGAAGATGTGGAAAGAGGGTATATCGAGGTAGAAAATAGAAAAGGAATAATGGAACAATTTCCATTAACCACAATAAGTGTGGGAGTTGTGGAAGTTACAAGTGAGAG
>CALXVF010000143.1 GCA_944391895.1 uncultured Clostridia bacterium | reverse complement strand
GTAGGAACTCTAACATATTATGAAGCAGCAACAGGTAAATTTGCAGCATTAGGACACGGAATTACAGATGTTGATACGGGAAACATGCTTAATATTTCAAATGGAGAATTAGTTACAGCACAGATTATTTCTATAGTTAAAGGAGTAAAAGGAAGAGCAGGAGAAATTAGAGGAATTATAGATGATGGTGAAAAGATAGGAAAAATAGACAAAAACACAGAAATAGGAGTTTATGGAACAGTAACAAACTTAGAATTTATTAACTCTGTAAAACAGCCAGAAGTAGAAGTAGCAAATAGAAATGAGATAAAAACAGGAGATGCAAAAATAATTTGTCAAGTGGAAAATGGAAGAGTAGAAGAATTTAATATAGAAATAAAGAGAGTATATAAAAATTCAAAAGATAATAAAAGTATGTTAATTGAAATTACAGACGAGAATTTAATTAATAAAACAGGTGGAATAATACCAGGAATGAGTGGAACCCCAATAATACAAGACAATAAATTTATAGGAGCTATAACAAATGTACTTTTAAACTCACCAACAGAAGGATATGCTATTTTTGCAGATATGATGATGGAGTAAAAAAGCTTGAAAGTATGAAATGCAAATGATAAAATATAGGTAAAAAAGTAAGGAGAAAAGATAATGAGAATACGTGAAAGCCTTGAGGCTGTGTATATATATATATATATCGTAAGATTTAATAAAATAAACTTATGTAAACATAGAACAAAACCTATGTATTTTAAGAGAATTTTAAATATATAGGTTTTTTAGCGTTTGCAAAATTAAAAAAAGGTAAGTAAAAATTACAATGGAGGAATGTATGAAGAATAAAATGAATAGTAAAAAGATTTTAATAATAATAAGTGTAGCTTTATTAAGTGTATTGGCAATAAGCATATTAGTAAAGAATATAAGTGTAAATCAAAAAGTTATGAATGAAGAAAAATTAGCAGGAGGAAATGCAAATTCAAGTTTAATAGCAAATAATATAAAAAAGGGAATAACAATAGGAGGAATAACAGGAACATTAGAAATAATTGATACATCAGATGCAAATGCAACACCAGAAGATATAACATTTGGAAAAACAGCATATGTAAATGGAATAAAAATAACAGGAACGAGGATAGAAAAATTTTCAGAAGCAGAAAGTGGAACATGCTGCTATGCAGATATAGACGATGATGGAACAGTGGATGGAATAATATTTGCAGACTTAGCTAAAGGAAATACTGGAGATGGAGAGTGGGGAAGTAATGGTTATGGAAAATATATAATACCTATAGAAAAGGACTTTAAAGAGTATTATATAAAAGAAGAAAAAACAACAGATGATTTTGGAACTAAAAAAGTAATAGCTCCAGTTAAGGGCAGTGTAGGAAATGAAAGATTTTATGTAATGGCATTAGATGATTTTAATCAAGGCACAAAGTACTATTGGTATTATGGAGCATATAAAAATTTAGATAGTGAATATAATATAACTACTACAACTAATGATTTCGCGGAAGCTGGATTAGAGCCAACAGGAAGAAAAAATACAGAAAGGATGATAGAAAGTTGGAATAAAAACGAGTATGGTCCGCAAAATAATAATGAGACTTATAATGATATGTGGGGAGCAATAC
Source organism: uncultured Clostridia bacterium (assembly GCA_944391895.1). Lineage (GTDB taxonomy): Bacteria > Bacillota > Clostridia > TANB77 > CAG-508 > CAG-793. The sequence goes on along the minus strand of CALXVF010000143.1, from coordinate 1,436 downwards.
AAGTAAAAGAAGAGGATGGAAAAAGCAAAATAGAAAAAGGTTGGTTTTTTTTATTTATATCAGAGTGGGCAGCATTTGGAGGAGAAGTACTAAAAAAATTAAATATTACATCGAGCAATTATGAGAATTATGGCCTAAGTTATCATTTATACTGGTCTTCAACTCAGTGTGATATTGGTCAAGCATATATAACTGGAATTAAACTTGGGTACATTACTAACAATTCTGTTCGTGGATATACACCTTTGCGTCTAGCAACAACTTTCTAATTTTAGAGATAATAGTTATAAATTAGTACAATTTAAATAAAAAAAATAAATAATCTACAAATAATATTGATAATTTCCCGAGGATTGGATATAATTGTGGTATTATAAAAAAAGTGGGGGAATTATGAAAAGAAATCAAAAAGGATTTAGTTTAGTTGCTATAATTTTAGTAATTTGTATCATTTTAGTATGTGCAGTTATATATTATTCATTAACTGGTAGTGAGACAAACTTAGCAGAGCAAAATTATAGTTATGAGCCAATAAGTAATGGTGAAAATGCAGCAGATGGATTCTATTATAACCAATTACCAAATCCAGCAAAAATTATGTATAATACCATTTTAGGAAACATAGAACAATTAAAAATAGGAAATGGAGAAATCAAATTTCCAGATAGTGTAGGAGAAAGCATTAAGGAAATCAATGGAAGTGCAGAAGAAAATTACTTTCAAACTGCATGGGATGCATTAGCATTAGAGCATCTAGATTTATTCTTTATTGATACACAAAACTTATCATTATCAACAAGAACAACATCTATATTAGGTTATGAGTCATATGATTTTACATTATCACCTAAAGATGGAAACTCATATTATTCATCAACTTTTAATAGTAAAGAGGAAGTAGAAAGTGCTATTGCACAAGTAAATGAGATAGCAGATAATATTGTTGCTAATGCAACAGGTTCAACATATGATAAAGTAAAATATGTACATGATTGGATTGTAGATAATGTTGAATATGACAATGATGATTTAGATAATAATGATAACATATATGGAACATTTGTAAATAAAAAAGTTGTATGTGAGGGATATGCTGAAGCTTTAAAATTCATGTTAGATAAACTAAATATTCCATGTGTTTTAGTGTATGGTGAAGGATATGATGATAATGGAAATACAGAAGCACATGCTTGGAATTATGTACAAATGGATGACGAAAAATGGTATGCTGTAGACCCAACATGGGATGACCCAATATATGTTGGTAGTGCAAATGGAATATTAACAAATTCAAAGAAATATGCATATTTCTTAAAAGGTTCTGATACTTTTAACAAAAACCATGTATCAGATGGAGATGTATCTGGAACAGGTCAAGATTTTAAATATCCAGAATTGTCCAAAGAAGATTATAAATAAAAATATAAAATAAAAAA
>CALXVF010000142.1 GCA_944391895.1 uncultured Clostridia bacterium | reverse complement strand
ATATATTCTAGTGTTCCAGGTTCCATTATATCTACAAATAGTTTTCCGTCTAAATGATCTATTTCGTGTGCTAATGCCTGTGCTAGAAGGTCTTTACCTTTTACAGTAATTGGTTTGCCTTCTTCATTAAGAGCTTTTACTGTCACTTCTTTTGGTCTTATAACCTTTGCAAACTGATTAGGAAAACTCAAGCATCCTTCTTCAACTTCTTGTTCTCCTTTTTGTTTTACTATAACTGGATTTATCAATTTTAAAGGTGCATTTCCATCATACAAGTCAATTACTACTACTCTTTTTAGTATTCCTACTTGTACTGCTGAAATTCCTACACCATTTGCTTCATGCATTGTTTCTATCATGTCTTCTATTAATTCTCTAATTCTATCATCTACTACTTCAACTTGTCTTGATTTTTTTCTTAAGATTTCATCTCCGTCTTTTCTTATTTCTCTAATTGCCATTTTGCTTCCTTTCTATATCATATTATTTGGATTCAATTCTATATTTACCCTTGCTGTTTTTGTTTTCATGTCTATAAACTGATTCAAAGCATCTGTTAATAAAGCATTTACTCTATCATCATATTTACATTTTATAATCATACGCCACCTATATCTATCTTTTATTTTTTCAACAGGTGAAGGTACTGGGCTATATAATAAAAGTCCAAATTTTTCATTTATTACTCTATTTTTTAAATATGTGTGCAAAAATTTTGCAACTTTTTTTAATTCTGCAAAATTTTTTGCAGACATATCTATTAATATTATATCGCAAAATGGTGGATATTTCAATTGTTTTCTTAATTCTATTTCTGTATTGTAAAACAAATTGTAATCTTGCAGTTTTGAATATTCTATTGCATAATTATCTGGATTATATGTTTGAATTATTACTCTTCCTTCACAATCTCCTCTTCCTGCCCTTCCAGCAACTTGAGTTAATGTCTGAAAAGTTTTTTCATTAGCTCTAAAATCCCCTAAATTTAAACTACTATCTGCAGCTACAACTCCAACTAAAGTTACATTTGGAAAATGATGTCCTTTAACTACCATTTGTGTTCCAATTAAAATATTTATATTTTCATTTTTAAATTTATTTAGAATTTCTTCATGAGAGTTTTTCTTCGAAACAGTATCTACGTCCATTCTAATTGTCGTAGCATCTGGGAATACATTATGTACTTCATCTTCTAGCCTTTGTGTCCCTGCTCCAAAATATTTTATATTTTTGCTATGGCATTCTGGACATTCTTTTACAATATTTTCTTCATAACCACAATAGTGACATTTTAATTTATTTTCGTTTTTATGATATGTCATTGTTATATCACATCTTTTGCATTTAACAGTATATCCACAATCTCTGCACATTATAAATGTTGAAAAACCTCTTCTATTTAAAAATAGAATTGTTTGTTTATTTACTAATAAATTTTTCTTAATTTCTTCTTGCAGTTTTTCACTTAGCATTGACTTATTTCCACTTGCAAGTTCCTGTCTTAAATCGACTATTTCTACAGCTGGTAAGCTAGAATTATTTGCTCTTTGTGTTAATGTTAATAATTTTATTTCTCCATTTCGTGTTTTATAATAAGATTTTAAATCAGGCGTTGCACTACCTAATATTAGCGGAATCTTCTGTTTTTTAGCCAAGTATTCTGCTATTTCTTTTGCATCATATCTAGGTGACATTTCTGATTTATATGATTCATCGTGTTCTTCATCTATTATAATTAATCCTAAATCTTTTGCAGGTGCAAATATAGCTGATCTCGCACCTATTATTATCTTCGCTCTTCCATCTTTAATTTTATTCCATTGGTCAAATCTTTCTCCTATAGATAATTTACTATGAAGAACCGCTATTTTATCTTCTCCAAATCTTGCTATAAATCTATCTACAGTTTGTGGAGTAAGTGAAATTTCTGGAACTAACATTATGCTACTTTTATTATCTTCAAGCTTTTTTTCAATTAATTGTAAGTATATTTCTGTTTTTCCAGAACCTGTTACACCATAAAGCAAATATTCGCCTTCTTCTTTTATACTATTAATAGCTATTTGTTGTTCTACTGTTAGTTTTAAATTCTTAGTTTTATTTTCTACTTTATGGATAAAAGGATTTCTTTCAACTTGTTGTTCCTTATATTCTAAATACCCATTTTTTATTAATGTATTTACTATACTTCTTGAGCAATCTGTAAATATTTCTATATCTTGCATTGTTGCGTTTTCATTATTTATTAAAAATTCAAGAACATTTTTTTGTTTTTCTGATTTTATTTTTCCTGAATCTATATCTTCTTGAATTTCATCAATATCTTTAGCTAGTATTATTAAATTTATTGTTCTTTCTTTTACTCTTGTTTCAGTATTTTTAGCAGTAGTCCCTGGTGTAAGCATTAGTTTTAAACAATCTGATAAATTACAAATGTATCTTTTAGCCATCCATTTTGCAAGTTCAATTTTTTCTATATTAATTTTTTCTTTCTGCACATTTAAAATCTTTTTTATTTTGTATTTAGATTTTTCTTTTATACCTACTACTATTCCTTCTTCTGGTACCTTCTTATTTCCAAATGGCACAAAAACTCTAGTTCCGATTTCTACATTTAAGTTTTCTGGAATTTCATAATCAAATATTCTATTAAGTGTTTTTACTGATGAGCTTATTATTATTTCTGCTACCATTTTTATCCTTTCTTATTTTTGGCGGTCCTTTTTTGTTCTGGGACGGTCCTTTTTCAAAAATTTTCAATTTAGGTACGTCCCAAATCAAAAATTGTTTTGATTTTTTGTTGCTTTAATAACATTTGACATTAGCATTGCAATTGTCATTGGTCCAACTCCTCCTGGAACAGGTGTTATGTATGATGCTTTTCCTTTTATATTTTCAAAATCTACATCACCACAAAGTTTACCTTCACTGTTTCTATTCATTCCAACATCAATTATTACTGCTCCTTCTTTTACCATTTCTGCTGTTACTATATTTTGCTTTCCTGCTGCTGCTATTATTATATCTGCATCTTTAACTTCTTTCTTTAGTTCTTTTGTTCTTGAATGACAAATTGTTACAGTGG
>CALXVF010000141.1 GCA_944391895.1 uncultured Clostridia bacterium | reverse complement strand
AAAAAGTATGCTATACTTTGTAAAAAATAAAGGAGGATGTATGGGACTAAAAGTACAAAATGTCAGCAAAACATTTGATGAAAAATTAGCAGTAGATAATATTTCACTCGAAATAAATGAACCTGGAGTATTTGGACTACTAGGAACAAACGGAGCTGGAAAATCTACAACAATAAGAATGATATTGGGAATCATAAAAAAAGATTCAGGAAACATTACTTGGAATGGCAAAGAAGTTGAAAGAAAATATGTAAACTTTGGATACTTACCAGAAGAAAGAGGAATATATCCAAAAGTAAAAATATGTGACCAATTAATGTACTTAGCAAAATTAAAAGGAATGAAAAAGAAAGAAGCGGAAGAATCTATGAACTTTTGGCTTAACAGACTAGAAGTAGAAGAATATAGAAACTTGCCAGCAGAAAAATTATCAAAAGGAAACCAACAAAAAATTCAATTCATAACTTCAGTAATACACAATCCAGAGCTACTAGTAATAGATGAACCATTTAGCGGACTAGATCCAATAAATACAGAACTATTGAAAAGTGCAATCTTAGAACTAGTAGAAAAAGGAACATATATAATAATGTCAAGCCATCAAATGGCATCAATAGAAGAATTTTGTAAGGATATTTTAATTTTAAATAGAGGAAAAACAATATTAAAAGGAAACTTAAAAGAAATAAAAGAAAGTTATCCAGCAAATAAAATTGAATTAATTACAAAGGAAAATGCAAGTGGCATCATCAAAGAAGTAGGATTAAAAATTATTAAAGAATTAAATAATCAGTATGAAATATCAATAAATGAAGAAGCAGATGCTCAAAGGTTATTAAAAGAGCTTATATCAAGAAATATAATTGTAGAAAAAATAGAAATAAAGAAGCCAAGTCTAAATGACATATTCATAGAAAAGGTAGGTGATAAATAATGAAAAGTTTGTTTACAGTAATATCATTTACCATAAAAGACATGGTAAAAAGAAAATCATTTATAGTATCTAATATAATTATTTTATTAATAGTAATAATAGGATTCAATGTAATAAATTGGCTAAGCTCACAAGAAGAAACACTAACAGAAGTAACAGTAGTAGATAATCAAGATATATTTGAAGGTAGATTAGACAATTTAAATGAACAATTTAAACAATTAGGATATGATGTTAAAATAGACAAAACAACTACAGCAGAAGAATTAAAGGCAAAAGTAGAAAATGAAGAATTAGACTCAGCAATTGTCTTATCTGAAAATGAAAATGGTCTAAAATTTGAATATTTAGTAAATGGAATGAGTCTTGGGACAACAGTTCCAACAGAAGTAATAAATGCAATTCAGCTTACATATCAAAATATGCAACTTGCGAAATTAGGAATACCAGAAGACCAGCTACTAACACTAAATACAGAAAGTAATATAGAAGTTGTATCATTATCATCAGATGAAAGTAGCGGAAATATTTTTATAATGATGATATTATCAATAGTATTATTCTACGCAATATATTTCTATGCATATCAGGTATCAACTGCAATAACAGTAGAAAAAACATCAAGAATAATAGAAACATTGGTAACATCTACAAGCCCAAGAATAATAGTACTTGGAAAAACAATAGGAATTGGAATTGTTGGAATAGTACAAACTTTAGTATTAATATTAGTTGCAGTTATTTGTGCAAAAACTATATTGCCAGCCGAAATGCTAAATTCGATTTTAGAAATGACACATTTAAGTCCAGCAATAATAGCTATAATAGCAATTTATTATCTTCTTGGATATTCATTATATGCATTACTTTATGCATTAACAGGTTCAACAGTTTCAAAACCGGAAGAAGTACAATCAGCAAATGGACCAGTTGCAATATTAGCGGTAATAGGATTTTACTTATCATACTTTACAATGATGAATCCAACAAGTAGCTTAAATGAAATAGCCGCATTAGTTCCAATATCATCACCATTCTGTATGCCTTTTAGGGCTATGATGGGATTATCAAGTACTAATGGAATTATATTATCAGTAGTGATTTTAGTTATTACAATACTATTGGTAGCACATATATCTATAAGAATTTATTCAAATGCTATCTTAAACTATGGAGAAAAAATTAGTTTTAAGAAATTAGTTAGAATGTATAAGAGTAAGAATTAGTATTTTTGCATTCTAATAGAATACATTCGTGAAAATATTAATATAATTGCATATTTGAAGTTAAGATTCACAGTTCGTTATTAATTATGCAAAATTGTATATTTGAACTTTTAGTTCCTTGCGGTCGCTGCTAAAATTCTACGAATTTTACAGCTCCAAACGCACTTCGCTGGAAATCCTTCCAGCTCGTTTGAACGCTTGCGCGGAACTGCGAAGTTTCAAATATACAATTAAAAAATAATAATGGCAGTGAATCTTAATTTAATGTATAATAAATTTAAAAAGTGTATATTTAAGTTCTTAAAAAATGTATATCAAAATCCTTAAAAAATGTATATTGAATGAGATTGATAAAAAAATTAATTGAAATAAGAGTCTTGGAATGATATAATAAGCCAAAAGAAAGGACGAAGTAAAATATGTTAAATAGTAAATTTGTACATTTACACGTTCATAGTGAATTCAGTTTACTAGATGGAGCAAATAGAATAAAAGACTTACCAGTAAGAGCAAAAGAGTTAGGAATGGATGCTATGGCAATTACTGACCATGGTGTAATGTTTGGAGTAATTGATTTCTATAAGGCTTGCAAGGCAAATGGAATAAAGCCAATAATAGGATGTGAAGTGTATGTTGCACCAAGAAGAATGGAAGATAAGGACCCAACATTAGACAGTAAGTACAACCATTTAATATTACTTGCAAAAGATAATGAAGGATATAAAAACTTAACAAAATTAGTATCATTAGGATATACAAATGGCTTTTATTATAAACCTCGTATAGATAAAGAAGCCTTGGAAAAATATCATGAAGGACTAGTTTGTTCAAGTGCATGTTTAGCAGGAGAAATTCCTTCAAAGATTTTACAAGGAGATATGGCTGGAGCTAAAGAAGCAGCACTTTGGTTTAAAAATTTATTTGGAGACGACTATTATTTAGAAATT
>CALXVF010000140.1 GCA_944391895.1 uncultured Clostridia bacterium | reverse complement strand
TTGGGGAGAGCCTAAAGGAGAGGAAATATGGTAGAACAAGGACAAATTATAAAAATTAATTTTAATCCACAATCAGGGCATGAGCAAGCAGGCTATAGACCAGCAGTCGTTATAAGTAATAATATATTTAACAGAAAAACCAGATTATCTATTGTATGTCCAATCACAAATACAGATAATAAATTTCCTTTGCATGTTCCGCTAGATAATAGAACGAAAACAACTGGAGTGATACTATGTGAACATATAAAAGCACTTGATTTAAATAGTAGGACATATCAAATAATAGAAAATTTACCAAATGACATATTGCAAAATGTTATAGATATTATTTATTCTGAGTTAGAACAAATTAAATAATAGAAAATAAAAGAGCCTCAATAAAGAGGCTCTTAAAAATTTGAAAAAATTATATTTCCATTTGGCTTCCTAAAAAAGCTGCTGCAACAGACACAATTTCTTCTTCTGTCTTGCTCATTTTTGAAGAGGAATCTTTGCTTATTAAAGCAACACTTCCTATAACATCTCCATCAGAAATAATTGGAGCAATAACTTGAGGATTCATTTCTTTTTCTTTATTGCCTTTTTCAGTAATTAAAATAGAATTATTGCCGTCACCAATAAATTTTTGTCTATTTTCAAATACTTTCTCAAGGCTGCTACTTATTTTTTGCTCCAATATATCTTTTTTGGGAGTTCCTGCTACTGCTATTACTGTATCTCTGTCTGTTATTATGCTAATATGTCCAGTGATTTTATTCAAACTTTCAACATACTCTGTTGCAAAATTAGACAATTCACCTATAGGAGAATATTTCTTTAAAATTATATCACCATCTTTTTCTGTGAAAATCTCCAATGGGTCGCCTTCTTTTATTCTCAAAGTTTTTCTGATTTCTTTAGGAATAACGATTCTTCCTAAATCATCTATTCTTCTTACTACTCCTGTCGCTTTCATTTTTCCTCCTAATTTTTTCATTATATTGCTATTATGTGCATTACATGAAAATTTATGCAAAATTTTAAAATAAAATTATAAATTAACTAGATATGTGAAATTATTTATGCTATTATATTTGTATAATAGAAAGAAGGGAAAAAGATGATTGATTTTACAAACGCAATTGAAGAATTCAATAATTATAAAGGGTCTGAAAAAAAGAAAACACTTATATATGATAACAAAAAATATTTAGTAAAATTTCCTGACCCAGTCAGAGAAAAGAATAAAAACATTTCATATATTAACAATGCTTTTTCAGAATATGTGGGAAGTAATATATTTAAAATAGTTGGATTTGAAACGCAAAACACAGTGCTTGGAAAATATTTTTATAACGGAAAAGAAAAAATTGTATGTGCTTGTGAAGATTTTACAGATGATGAAAATATATTATATGAATTTGAAAGTTTAGCATTAAGTACAAATCCTGACAAAAAAATTGAAACAGATATAGAAGACATTATGGAAGTTTTAGATGAAAACAAGATGATTCATCAAGAAGAAATAAAAGAAAAATTTTGGGATATGTTTATTATAGATAGTTTGATTGGAAATACGGATAGACACAATGGAAATTGGGGATTTATTTTAAATAGAAATACTAAGGAAATTAAATTTTCACCAATATATGATTGCGGCTCATGTTTAAATCCAATGCTAGAAGATGAAGAACTAGAGAGGATAACGGAAATAGAATTGAAAAATTTAGCAATTAATTGCTATTCTTGCATAAAAGAAAATGGTAAGAAAATTAATTATATGACATTTATAAAAGAAATGAAAAATGAAGAATGTAATAGTGCAATAAAAAGAATATTTGATAAAATAGATATGGAAAAAATAAATAATTTTATAGATAGTATAGAATGCTTGTCTAATGTTAGGAAAGAATTTTATAAAAACATAATAGAAAAAAGATATTTGATATTAGAAAAAACAAATAAACAAATAGGGGGATAAAAATGGCTAGAAAAAAGAAAATAAATAAATTAAATGTTTTTTTAGGAGTAATGGTAATTATATTATTGATAGCTCTTTCAGTTGGAATATATGTATTAGTAAACAATCCAGATATATTGGGAAAGCAAGCGGAAAACAACGAAATTGTTAATAGTGAAGAGGGGGAAAATAAAATAGAAGAAGTGATACCGGAGGATACAGTAATCAATATAGTGGGAATTGGTGATAGCCTATGTCATAGCCAAAATTTTAAAGATGCATATAATAGCGAAACAGGAACATACGATTTTTCTCCAATGTTTAAAAATGTAACAAAATATATTGAAAGTGCAACAGTGGCAGTAGGAAATTTGGAAACGACTTTAGCAGGAGAAGAAAGAGGATATTCTGGATATCCAACATTTAATTCACCAGCTGAATTAGCGTATGATATGAAAGAAATGGGAATAGACATATTAACTACAGCAAATAACCATTGCATAGATAAAGGATATTCAGGTTTGGTTTCAACATTAGATAAATTAGACGAATATGGCATAGCTCATACAGGTACATCAAGAAGTGTTGAAGAACAAAATACAATATTATTTAAAGATTTAGAAGGAATTAAAACAGCTTTCTTATGCTATACTTATGGAACAAATGGAATTCCTATTCCAAGTGGTAGAGAATATAGTGTAAACTTAATAGATAAAGATTTTATGAAACAGCAATTAGATAAGGCAAAAGAAGAAGGCGCAGAACTTATAGTTGTTAGTATGCATTGGGGTTCTGAGTATAGAATTAAACCAACAGAAGAACAAGAAGAATTAGCTGAATTCTTAATAAAAAATGGAGCAGATATAATACTGGGAAACCATTCACACGTTCCAGAACCAATGGAAATGAAAGAAGTTACTTTAGATGATGGAACAAAAAGAGAAGGATTTGTAATATATTCAATGGGAAATTTCTTTTCTGCACAAACTCAAGAGTATACAAGAGATACTTTGATAGTAAATGTTGAAGTTAGAAAAAATGGACAAACTGGAGAAATTACAATAGATAAAGCAACTTATACACCAGTATATGTTTATGATAATGGCTCAAATGCAAAAGATAGATATGAATTATTAGATATAGAAAATATAATATCTGAATATGAAAGTGGAACAAGTGAATATTCTGAATCAATGTACAATCTAATGAAAAGAGAACTTAAGAA
>CALXVF010000139.1 GCA_944391895.1 uncultured Clostridia bacterium | reverse complement strand
GTATCTGGAACAGGTCAAGATTTTAAATATCCAGAATTGTCCAAAGAAGATTATAAATAAAAATATAAAATAAAAAATGTATATTATGATTTTGCAGTTCCGCGCAAGCGTTCAAACGAGCTTAAAGGATTTTAAGCGAAGTGCGTTTGGAGCTTCGCTCCCGCAAGGAGCTAAAAATCATCAATATACATTTTTTTATATAGAATTTTATTTATTTACTAATTTAGGACCAATTTGAGTAATAGTACCAGCACCTTGTGTTAGTACAATATCATTAGGTTTAGCATTTCTTTTTACGAAATCAACAATATCATCAAAATTTGGTATGTAGTAAGCCATTCTTCCTAAAGAGTCTATTTTTTCGACTATATCTTTTGAAGATACTCCATAAGTGTTAGATTCTCTAGCTGCATAAATATCTGTAACAATAATATTATCAAATTCAGTCAAACAAGTAGCAAATTCATCTAATAAATTCTTGGTTCTGCTGTATGTATGTGGTTGAAAAATAATCCAAGAATGATTATATTGTTTTTTCTTCAAAGCATCAGCCACAGCTTTTATTTCAGTAGGGTGATGTCCATAATCATCATAAACCTTTACACCATTAAACTCGCCAACATATTCGAATCTTCTATGAGCACCTTTGTATTTTACTAAGGCATTTTTAATATCATTTCTATCTAGACCAAATTCATTGCAAAGAGCAATGCAAGAAAGAGCATTAAGAACATTATGCTTTCCTGGAATAGATAATTTCATAGTTTTATAAAAAGCATTATTATAATACACATCAAAAGATGGATAACCATTTTTATCAAAAGATATGTTTTTAGCTACAAAGTTTGCATTAGTAGAATTAATACCAAAAGTCAAACTTTTTGCTTTAGTATATTGAGATAAATGAGAACAATTAGGGTCATCTGCATTATATACTAAAATACCATCGTCAGGTAATAATTTAACATACTTAATAAAAGCACTTTTAACATTATCTATTGAACCGTAATAATCTAAATGGTCATTATCAATATTTAAAATAATTTCTGCTTTAGGATAGAACTTTAAAAAACTTTCAACATATTCACAAGCTTCTAAAATAAAGAAATCACTATTACCAACTTTATAATTTCCACCAATATTATCTAAAGCAGCCCCAATTTGAATTGTAGGGTCCTTGTGTGCTTCTAAGAAACACATAGAAACCATAGATGTTGTAGTAGATTTACCATGAGTACCAGAAACACAAATAGTATTTCTAAAACCCTTTGTTATTTCTCCTAAAAAATTAGCTCTTTCAATAATAGGAATTCCTATTTCACGAGCCTTAACTAGTTCAACATCATCAGGCTTAATTGCAGCAGAGTATACCACTAAGTCAGCACTTTTTAATGCATTTACATTATGTCCTATTGTAACAGGTATACCATTTCTAATAAGTTTATCTGTAACTTCAGAAGAAGAAATGTCTGAACCAGATATATTGAATCCTTCATTTTTTAAAATTTCGGCGATACCACTCATACTAATTCCGCCAATACCAATCATATATATATTTTTGTATTTTTTTAACTCTTGAATGTTAGTCAAATAATTCACGCTCCCTTTGTACATTATATAATCTGCTTACCTATTATATTACAGTAAATGAAAAAAAACAATATATGTGGTAACATAAAATAGAAAAAATTTTTGTAAAAATAAGAAGGAAAATGGGAATTATTAGCGAATATATAAAATAGTATGGAAAATACGAAAATATACATACTAAAATTTATAACTTTGGAAGGAGATTACATATTATGGAAATCACAGACGTAAGATTAAGAAAAGTAAATTCAGAGAACAGATTAAAAGCTGTTGCATCTGTAACATTCGATAACGAATTCGTTGTACACGAAATAAAAGTTATCAAAAATCCTGAAGGAGTATTATTTATTGCTATGCCTAGCAAAAAGATTAAGAGCACTGGAGAACATAAGGATATAGCACATCCTATAAATCCTGCTACTAGAGAAAAAATCCAAAAAGCTATATTAGAAGTATACAATAATACCCCTGAACCAGAAGCTAAAGAAGCTGAAAGTTCAGAAGAATAATAAATAAGAAATCCCTTAGGTGATAAGGGATTTTTTCATCTATAATTAAAGAGGTATAAAATGGATAAATTAAAAGAACTATTTAAAAAAGTATTTACAAAAGAAGTTATATTATATGGAATATTTGGAGTACTTACAACAATTGTAAATATAGGGTCATTTTGGGTATTTACTGAACTATTAAAAATAAATGAAAACATTGCAAACGTTATAGCTATATTATTAGCTGTTTTATTTGCGTACTTTACTAATAAAGATCTAGTATTTCATTCAGAGGCAAAGAGTAAAAAAGATAAATCAAAAGAATTTGTTAAATTCATGTCAGGTAGAGCTTTAACCATGATAATTGAATGGGGAGGATGCGCACTATTATTTTTAACACCAATGCCAGAAATGGTTTCAAAACTTATAATGACTGTAATAGTTATAATTTTAAATTTCTTTATTAGCAAATTTTTTGCTTTCAAAAAGAAAAAGAGGTAAAAATGATAGAAAATAAATTTAAAGATTTTGCTGCTAAACAAAGTAGTAATAAATGGAGTCAATTAATAAAGAGAGAGGGGCCTATTTATACGTATGAAGATGACGTAAGGTCACCTTTTGAAAGAGACTTTAATAGGATTTTGCATACAAACGCATATAATCGATTAAAACATAAAACACAAGTGTTTTACTCACCAGAAAATGACCACATATGTACTAGAATAGGTCATGTAAACTATGTAGAATCAATTAGTTATACAATTTCAAACTTTTTAGGTCTTAATACAGAATTAACAAGAGCAATTGCGTGTGGACATGATGTTGGTCATGGACCATTTGGACATAGAGGAGAAAAGATATTATCTGAAATATCTAAAAGAGATATAGGAAAAACATTTTGGCATGAAAAAAATGGATTAAACTTAGTAGATAACATAGAGCTCTTAATAAATTATGATGGACATAAACGAAATCTTAATTTGACTTATGCTGTGCGCGATGGAATAATTTCACATTGTGGAGAAGTTGATGAAAACAGCTTAAGACCAAGAGAAGAAGCTATTGATTTAGAAGAGTATAAATATCCTAATGAGTATGCTCCTTATACTTGGGAAGGTTGTATTGTAAAAATATCAGACAAAATTTCATATTTAGGTGTAGATATAAATGATGCTATTCAAGAAGG
>CALXVF010000138.1 GCA_944391895.1 uncultured Clostridia bacterium | reverse complement strand
ATTTTTCTTTTGGCACAGTCAATTATAAGTTGTCCTAAATTAGATGTAATGTATTCATAAGGACCTATAACTCCAGAGGGGTGAGTTATAATAACTTGTAAATTATCACTATTAGATTTAAGCATATATGCTGTCGCTTCAGCTTTAGTCTTTGCATATGTTCCCTTAACTAAATCTGGTGAAAAATCTTTTGTCTCAGAAATTACTTCTCCTATAGGCTTAGTAGGAATGGCATGAACAGAACTAGTGTATATTAACTTTTTAATACCGACTGATTTACAAGCTTCTACGACATTTTTACTACCGCCAACATTAATATCATGCATTAATTGTTTGTTTCCATTACCAATATCAATTAATCCAGCAAGATGAAAAACAACATCATGTCCTTCAAAAGCCTTTTTTAGACTATCTATATCTCTAACATCTCCATATGCCAGTTTTATGTTAAGCCCATCTAAGCATTTAGCTTTTTCACTATTTCTAACAAAAGCTGTAATATCATTATATCCTTTTTTTAAAAGCTCTCTAATAAGAACATTACCAATATGACCAGTAGAGCCTGTTACAAGAATTTTCATACAATTCGCCTCCGAATATTATCTATATAAATTGTATTATTATTCATATAAAAAATCAATATATAAAATTATAAAAACTATTGAAAATAGGATATACTAATTGTATAATATAAATAGGGGTAAAGGAGATAAAATGAAAAAAATTAACACTATATGCAAAATTCTACTTATAATATTAATATTATTAAATATAGGCCTAATTGTCTGTAATTGTGTAAGTGCATTATCGATAAGCTTACCTAACATGGATCCTTTTCCAAGTGGTGGTGGAGGAAATAGTAGAATAAACGAAATAGGTGCTAGAGTTTTGTGGGTACTGCAAGTATTATTTTATGCAGCAGCTGTAATAATAATAATGTATACAGGTGTAAAATATATGGCTTCAGCACCAGAAGCAAAAGCAGAATTTAAGAAAAAAATGATATATATGGTATTTGGAGCAATTATGCTATTTGCAGCAGGAGGAATAACACAAATAATTGCTAACATTACTCTAAGCAATATTTAAATTATAAACAAAAATTAGTTAAAGCATATCATATAAAAATATATTGATGATAAAATAGGGAGAGTATATGAAAAGAAAGCTTAAAAGAATAACATTAATATTGTTATTAACACTTACAATTGCATTAAGTAATAATTTACTTGTCGCAAATGCATCTACAATGCTAGAAGATGCAGATAAATGGTTACAAAATGGCGCACAAAATCCTCCAATTACACCAGGAGATGTATGGCCAGAACTACAACCCATAGCACAAATATTAATTACAATTGGAGCAATAGTAGTTGTTGGCTGTTTTATGTGGTTGGGAATAAAATATATGACAGCAGATCCTTCTGGAAAAGCGGATATAAAACAAAAATTGATAGGCCTAGTGATAGCCACAGTAATTATATTTGGAGGAATAGGAATCTTCACAATTATAGTAAATCTATTTAATGGAATATTTGCATAATACAAAGGAGGAAAAACTATGGGAAGTTATTATATACCAAGTAATAATCTGAAAGGAGAAAGTAGAATCTTATACATTTTTACCGCGAAATCCTTGCTTTTTACAGCAGGCGGAGCTTTTATAGGATTTCTTTTTCTGCTTATATTTTCTTTATTTGGACTAAGTACAGTGGGTTGGATTTGTATGGCCCTTTTAGCATTGTTAGGATATGGAATAGCCACAATAAAATTTCCAGCTTCGGGAAATTCAAAACTTGCAAAAAATGTTGGCGGCGACTCAATTGACGATGTTATATTAAGATATATTTTATTTAAGAAAAATAAAAAGGTATATACATACTCAGTACCAAGAAAAGAACCTGACTATACAAGTTTATCAGACAAATTGAGTATGGATAGCATTATGAAATATATTACGACACCAAAAGAAAAAAATAATACAAAGGAGGGAAAATAAATGAGTACAGAAGAAATAAGACAGATGCTTAATATAGCTCTTATAGTTGCCTTAGTTTTAATATTAGTATTAGGATTTGTGGCGATACTTTTAATTTATAAAATGAGAAGAAAGAAAGAACCTCAAGATAGCCAAATATCAGTAAAAACACCAGAAACAAGAACTGGATTAATGACTAGAGATGGCAAGGCAATTGATTCAATATACAGTTTTATGGAATTTGACGAAATAAAAGACAATATGATTATTAGAAAAAACGGAAAACAGTATGTAATGGTTATGAAATGTAAAGGAATAAACTATGACTTACTATCAGAAGAGGAAAAAAATGCAGTTGAGTCTGGATTTATAGAGTTTTTAAATACATTAAGATTTCCAATACAACTATATGTTCAAACAAGAACTTTAAATTTTACAGATTTAATTAATGGATATCATGAAAGAATACATGATGTAGAAAATCAAATAAGAAAAATTGAAACACAAATTGAAACTGCAAAAAGACGTGGAGCAAACGATTTAGTAGATAAACTAGAGTTTGAAAGAAGAAGAAAACAAAATATATTAGAATATAGCGAATCAATAACAGGATATACAGAAAGACTAAATGAGAGCAAAAATATATTACAACAAAAAACATATATAGTTATATCATATTTTACATCAGAACTTGGAGATACAAGTACTTATGCAAAAGATGAAATTAATGATATGGCATTTTCGGAATTATATACAAGAGCTCAAACATTAATTAGAGCTTTAGCTTCAGCAGAAGTAGTGGGAACAGTATTAAATTCAGAAGAACTAATGGAATTATTGTACATTGCATATAACAGAGATGAATCAGAAATATACACATTAAGAAATGCATTAAATGCTTCTTACGATAGATTATATTCAACAGCTAAAGATGTAATGGAGGAAAAGAAAAAGAGAATAGAAGCTAATATAGAGGCAGAAGCAACAAAAATGGCTACAAAAGGAATTTTAGATGCTGATAAAAAAATACGAGAAGAAAGAAGCAAAGAACAGAAAATAAGACAAAGAGCATTAGAAATGATTGAAGATAATAAATCTGAAATGAGTAAAATGTTATATGAAGAAAGCAAAAAACAAATACAAGGAAATAATACTGAAGAAAAGAAAAATGATAAAAAAGTAATTAAGAAGAATATATAACCAAAGAATAGGAGGATATCCAAAATGAAAGAAAGGGAGAATCTTAACGAATTTCAAGCACCAAAACCAGAAAGAAGTTTTGTATCAAATGTTAAAGATA
>CALXVF010000137.1 GCA_944391895.1 uncultured Clostridia bacterium | reverse complement strand
ATGCAGAAGAATATGCAACAAGAAAAGATACATATAGTAGTAATGATATAATAGGAAAAACCGGTATAGAATATGTATTTGAAGAATATCTAAAAGGAAAAAATGGTGTAAGACAAATAGATATGGATGTAAATGGAACAACAACAGCTGAATATATTGCAGAAGAGGCTGTTGCAGGCTCAGATGTAGTACTTACTATAGATGCAAATCTTCAACAAGTTGCTGAAACAGCATTAGCAAATAACATTAATAAAATAGCAACTGGAGGATTTTCTGAAACTTATGATGCAAAAGCAGGAGCATGTGTTGTAATGGATGTAAATACTGGAGAAGTACTTGCAATGGCAAGTTATCCAAACTATAACCCTGCAGATTTTGTTGGAGGAATAAGTACAGAAGCATGGAACAACTATATAAATAATGAAGCAAAACCATTAGTAAATAAAGCAATACAAAACTCATACTCACCAGGTTCTACATTTAAAATGATAACAGCAATAGCTGGATTAGAGTCGGTTGTGATAAATGTAGATACAAGAATAAATGATACAGGAAGATATACAAAATATCCTGATTATCAACCAGTTTGTTGGTATTTAACAGACTATGGTAGAGGACATGGATGGCTTAATGTATCAGGTGCAATAGAAAAATCATGTAACTATTTCTTCTATCAAGTATCAGATAATATGGGAATAGACACATTAGTAAAATATGCACAATATTTCGGTTTAGGAACTAAAACAGGGATAGAACTTCAAAGTGAAACAGCAGGACAACTTGCAAGTAGAGAAACAAAAGCAAAATTACGTCAAGGAACAAATGATACAAATTGGAATCCAGGAGATACTTTGCAAGCAGCAATAGGACAAGGAGATAATGAATTTAGTCCATTACAAATGGCAAGATATATTAGTATGCTTGCAAATGGTGGAAAGAAGATTGATGTAAGTATAGTAAAAACAATAAGAAATGCAGATGGTTCAGAAGTATCAAAAGAAGAAATAAACAACTTTGTAAATCAAAAATTAGGATTAGAAGAAGATACAACAGAAGATTTACAAATAAATCAAGAAAACTTAGATGCTGTATTAGAAGGAATGAGGTCAGTTACAAGTGACACAGGAGGAACAGCATATGTAAGATTTAAAGATTTTAATGTAACAGTTGGAGGAAAAACTGGTTCAGCAGAAGCTCCAAACGACCAAGTTCATGCATGGTTTGTTGGATTTGCACCATTTGAAAATCCAGAAATAGCAATAGTTGTTATGGTTGAAAATGGAGGACATGGAAATTATACAGCAGAGGTAGTAAGAGACATAATGGAAGAGTATTTTGGAATGAATACACAAGATATTCAAGAGGATATGACTGCTGAACCATATACGCAAAGTTTAAATTAATGTGAAAAGAGGAAGGTTGAAATGAAGAATTGTGTTAGTATTAATTTAAAGAAAAATGAAATCGTGATTAAATTAAGTGATAATGCAACTCAAAGAGAGATAGTGGAAGCATTAAAAAAGAAATTGCCAGAGTTAAAAAAGTTATATAAAGATGAGAAAACACCAATAACAGTTGCAGGAAAAGTGTTAAAAAATAGAGAAATTGATGAGATACAAGAATTAATAAAAAGTAAAATAGATGTAGAAATAGATTTTGATATGCCTAAAAGTTTAGGGCTTTCAAGTATTAAAAAAGCATTTGAAAAAGAAATTGCAATTTCTGAAACTAAATTTCATAGAGGTTCATTACGTTCAGGACAAAAATTAGAAGCAGATGGAAGTTTAGTTATATTAGGAGATGTTAATTCAGGAGCAGAAGTAATGGCATCTGATAACATTGTAGTATTAGGAGCATTAAGAGGATTAGCACATGCAGGAGCAAAAGGAAATAAGCAGGCTATAATTGCGGCAGGTTTGATAGATACTGTACAAATAAGAATAGCTAACATAGTAAGAGAAATTGACAGAGATGAAGAGCCTTTGCATAAACAAGCCTATGTAAGTGTTGTTGATAATCAAATAATAATTGAGTAAATAGTTGAAAAATAAATGATTAAAAAAGATTAATTTAATAATAATAGAATTAGTATAAGATATAGCATGTAATCTTTAACGCCTTCTTGATAAAGAAAAAATAATAAGCCAAGAATAATAATATCATCTAGATAAAGTGAAATACCCAATATTTCAATAATTGGTTCTTCATTATTCATTGAAAAAGGATTTTGAAAATGAATAGGACCAAAACCAGTATATCTAGATGATTTATTTTGTATTTTATCCATAGTATTTGTTTCGACTTTATTATTTAGAGTATTATTTATATCACTATTATCTATAACATTATTATTTTCATTACTAATAAATTTATCATAATTATTTCTTTGTGAATAAATATTATTTCTAGAATAATATTTATTCATATAAGGATACTGAAAAAAGGGGAAAATAGGCATTATTTAGGACTCTCCTTATTCTTTGAATTGTTAGAAGCATTTATATTATTTTCAGAAGTATTTTCTGAATTTCTATTATTTTGGTTGTTATTTTCATTATTAAATAAGCCAGTAATTTGAGCTATATTAAGTAGATTTGCATATTGGTCAACTTTTTCTCTTCTGCTTTCTCTTAAATACGGCTTTAGAGAATGAAGTAAATTACTACTTGCGCTATTAGAGTTATTCATTTTGTCCATAACTGATTTCATTTTCATAATAGTATTCATATCAATATTACTAAAATCAAAAGAATTATTTGAGTTATGACTATTATTAGCAGAATTATTGTTAAAATTATTAGTATTTGAATTATTAGAATTCGAGTTATCATTATTATTTGAAATATTATTTGAAGTGTTTTGATTATTGTTATTCATCATTGAGGAAAAATTTTGTATCATTTCAGGTGGAATTTGTGAAATTACATCATTTAATTCACCTTTATTCATCATATCTTTTAATTTATTTATTGTATTTTCATCAAAATTCATATTACTCAAAAAAATCACCTACCTATTTAAATATATTCTCAACTGTTTAATCTATGTTTATTATATGTTGTAAAATTGAAAAGGTTAATAATAATTTTGAAATGTGAATAAAAACTTGAGGATCTTTTATGTAAGAAGTACAATGCATATATGGGATAGAGCAGTTATATGGGAAGAATAAGATTATTAATAAGATAGCGGGAATTTCTTGCTATTTTTTTTAAAATATAGTAAAATATAAGTGTATTGTTAAGAAATGGAAGTGATAAATAGTGAAAAAATTACCATATGGAATAAGTGATTATGAAAGATTAGTAGAAAATGATTATTACTAT
>CALXVF010000136.1 GCA_944391895.1 uncultured Clostridia bacterium | reverse complement strand
AAAGCAGAATATCAAAAAGCTTATCATGAAATGATAATAAGTTTCAGAAACCAGTATACACAAGTGCCTTTAGAAATGCCTAACTTGGATGATATGAAAAAAGAAATAGACGAAATTCAAAACGATATTAATGCAATAGAGGCAAGCATTAATATGAATGGTTTGGAATTGGGCAATGCGCAACCTCAAAAAAGTGATGCAGCAAAAAAAGGCAAACAACCAGTTCAAACTAAGGAGCCGGAACAGCCAATAATTGAAGAGGATCCAAATATAAACATTATAGAAAAAGGAACAGGAGAACAAGCTGTCGAGCCACCAACCAGAAATAAACCTCAATTTGAAACAGAGCCACAAAAAGAATCAGATACAATGCCACAACAAGATAAGATGCCAAAACCAGAGGAAAAAGAAGTGGTACAACCAGATAATAAGACTGATACACCTACAAAAGAAGTTGAACCTACAGATAAAAAAGACTTACCAATTAGAAGTTTCTGGGAAATTTATGATTCTACTAATACAGAACATTGTGGAACAATTGCAAGATTAATACATAAAATGGCAAAAGCGCCCTTATTTAGGATGAAAGGTGAAGATACAGTTCAAAAGGCTTTAAGCTTTATACCAAACGTTTTAACATTCATACCTAAGTTAATTGCAAAACCAATTAACTATGCATTAAAAACGGATAAGAAATTTGAGGAAATGTATGAAAATGTAAATAATCTTTCACAAGAGGAGTTTGCAGTACTAACAGAAAGTTCAGAAAATGCTATGGGGGTGAAAAACCCTAGAGATAAAGATTATATTTCATCAGCAGCAAAACAATACAAAATTAACGATTTATATCTAGATGCTGTAAATGCAGTATATAAGAAACGTCAACAAGAAAGAATTGATGAAATAAATGGACGTATAGCAGGATATGATGCTAGAATTAGAGAATTAAGAAGCAAACAAGAACCATTAACAATTGACGAACAAGTAGAATTAGCTAATTTAGGACTAGACAAGGATATAGATGAACAATGGGGAGATAAAATTGCACTTAAAGTAAAGACAATGGAACAAATGTCTAAAGAAAAAACATCAGGATATAGAAATATTAGTGGATGGTTTTTAGGAAAGTTTAATCCAGACAATAGAGAATTCAATCATAAAATGGCTGAACTAGCTAAACAAAGAAGAGAAGCATGGGAAAGAGGAGAACAAGACGAAGCTACAATTATCACACAAAAAATGGATGATTTAGCACTGGCTGAAACAGATATAAGAACAGTTGGAACAAATTCAGCAAATACAATAGATAGAGGAAATACATCAATTAGAAAAGGTAGCCCTTGCGAAATCTTAGATAGGGGTCAAAGCACAAAAACAAGACTATTGATTGCAAACTTAGCTGTTGGTGCTGCTGCACTTAAGACCGCTCAAATGATTCAAAATCAAAGAATTATTGATGCTCAACAAGCAGAAATAGCGAGTGCTAATGCTAAAAATTCAGCGAATGTAGCTTTGGGTAATTCTAACGTAAAAGGAATAGACCAACAACTTGTCGAAGAGGCAGCAGCAGAATATACTCATAAAAACATTGCTTCAGCTCATGCTACAGGGGAATATGCAAATTTAGATGCAAGAGCAATGGAGCATGGTGGAAGCTGGACAAGAGGATTGAATTCTCAAGAATATAGAACAAACGATGATTTACTACATGCTGCTACAACAGATGTTCATACGCAAGTAGAAGGAGCCTCAATGATTGATGGAGTAAAAGCATCAGCAGATTATTATAGCAAGGTTGCATCAGAAGCAATAAAAGCTCACCAAAGTTATTATCCTTCACATGATTTTGATTATACAGGATATATGGGTTCGTTAGAACAAGCTGCAAATTCACAAGCAATGGTAAAATTGTTTGAAACATTACAAAATACTATTTCAACAAGCCCAGCTAAATTTACACCTGTACAAGATTTACTTGGCGGAATTTCAAATTCAGCAGATTATGCATTATTAGCCTTAATAGGAGCAGGAGTTTTAAAAGATGCAATGGATAGAGATTATGCAAGACCTACATCAGCTCCAAAACCTAGAGAAAATGAGAAAGATGATAGAGAAAATGAGAAAGATGATAGAGAAAATGATGAAAATGAAGGTAATACTCAAGGTGAACAAACAAACGAAACTAATGACAGAGATGGTGAAGATAGATAGAAACTAAAGAAGGAGGTACTTGCAATATGGAAATGTATAAGGCAAGAGTAAAATATGAAGGAAAAGAATGGCTAGTAATTGATAGTTTTACATATAATGGAAAGAAATATATGTATATTGCTTCAGATTTAAAAATAGACCTAAATAGTGCAGAGGATTTGAATAAATATAAAGACCAAATAAAAATGATTTTTATAGAAAATACAGGCGATAATAATTATATCACAGTTGAAGACGAAAAAATATTAGGAATACTTAATTTACAAGTAACACAAAGACTTATAAATAAAAAAGCGTAAAATTACCTGTAAAAATCTTCTAAAGTAATTGACTTTAAGGAAAATTCATGATAAAATAATACTGTTATTTTAAGATGCCATAATAGGCTTTGGAAAATAACAGTATTTTATTTTAGGAGGTGAAATTTAAGTGCCAACAATTAATCAATTAGTAAGAAAAGGAAGAAAAACTTCAAAGGGAAAATCAAAATCACCAGCATTACAACATGGTTTCAATTCTATGAAAAATAGAGAAACAAACCAAAGAGCTCCACAAAAAAGAGGAGTATGTACTGTTGTAAAAACTGTAACACCAAAAAAACCAAACTCAGCATTAAGAAAAGTTGCCAGAGTAAGACTTTCTAATGGATATGAAGTAACATCTTATATTCCAGGTGTAGGACACAACTTACAAGAACACAGTGTTGTTTTAATAAGAGGAGGAAGAGTAAAAGACCTTCCTGGTGTTAGATACCATATTATAAGAGGAACATTAGATACAGCAGGTGTTAAAGACAGAATGCAAGCTAGATCAAAATACGGAGCTAAAAGGCCAAAGAAATAGGATTTAGCCAAATGTAGTGCAATAATTGATAATTTAGGACTTAAATTAGAAATAGATTGCACTAGACGGAAAAGTAAAACTTTTCAGAGTACCTAGATGTAAGGTTTACATCAAAATATTATAAGGAGGGAAGAATAGTGCCAAGAAAAGGATTTATAGCTAAGAGAGACGTATTACCAGATCCAATGTATAACAGCAAAGTTGTTACAAAATTAATCAACAATGTTATGCTTGATGGTAAGAAAACAGTTGCACAAAGAATTGTTTATGATGCATTTGATATAGTAAAAGAAAAATCTGGAAAAGATCC
>CALXVF010000135.1 GCA_944391895.1 uncultured Clostridia bacterium | reverse complement strand
AGTCCGAGTGAACCGACCGAAACGTCCCCGTTTCGAGAAATCCAAAACAATACCAGGTTTAGATTACAATATATAATTAATTTTCCCTTATTTTGCAGCCTCTAAAAGTACTGGTGCAATTTGTTTCTTTCTAGAAACCACACCTTCAAGCATCATTGAATCAAACTCATCTAATTTCTTATTAAAAGCTTCCTCAACAACGCTCTTGTCACTTCCTAAAGCAATAATCTTTGAATTTGTGTTAATAATATCAGTTATAACAAAAACAAAGAAATTTAATTTTTTATCTGCAATTTCTTTTTCCATTGCAAATTCAAGTTCTTCTCTTCTAGAAAATACATCATCAATATCTGCTGTATTTACTTGAGCTACAACAAACTTTTTAGTATCTGATGAGAATTCTTTAGCATCAAGATTTATTACTTCTGTTCCAGAATATGTACTTAAATCTGTTCCTGCCTTAAGCATTTCCAATCCATACTCATTAGCTTTTAATCCAGTTATATTTTCTAATTCCTTAACAGATTCTACATCCTTTTCTGTGCAAGTTGGAGATTTTAATAAAAGTGTATCTGATACAATTGCACTTAGCATTAATGTACCAATTGTTTTATCAATTTCTACTCCGTTTTGTTTAAATAATTCAAATAGTATAGTTGCTGTACAACCATATGGTTTAGCTAAATAATATAAAGGTTCAATAGTTTTAAAATCTGCTATTCTGTGATGGTCAACAACAGCTAATACTTTTGCTTCGTCTCTTCCATCTACACTTTGAACTGCTTCATTGTGGTCTACTAAAATAACATTTTGTCCTTCACTAACTTTTTCAATTAATTCTGGTGCTTCTAAATTCAAGAATTTTAAAACATATTCTGTTTCTTTATTAAGATTTCCTAATCTTACTGCTTTTGCTTCTACATTAAAATTTTTTACTAGTTTTTCCATTATTAAACTAGAGCATATTGAGTCTGTATCAGGATTTTTATGTCCAAATATTAATACCTTATTATCCATATTTCTTTCCTTCTTTCTTTTTATATCATTGCGACTATTATATAATTTTTATTAAAATAATTCAATATTATTCTATTACTAATTTGCAAAAGTTTTTCTTTCCTTTTCTTAAAATTAGCTCTTCACCAAGTTGGTTCTCATTAATTTTATATGAATTGTCTGTAATTTTTTCGTCATTCAAAGTTATTCCACCTTGTGCAACTAGTGTTTTAGCTTGTCCTTTTGAACTTGCAAAACCAGCTTTAATTATTATATCTAAAATTGTATCATCTTTACTAATTGTTGTTTTAGGTATATTCTCAGTATTTCCACCATTTCCAAATAAGCTATTAGCAGATTCTTCGGCTTTTTTAGCTTCCTCTTTACCATGAACTAACTTTGTTATTTCAAATGCTGCTATTTTCTTAGCTTCATTTATTTGTTCATCTTTCAAAGATGCAAGTCTATTTACTTCATCCATTGGAAGATATGTTAACATGCTTAAAACTGTTTTTACATCTGCATCTGCTATATTTCTCCAGTATTGGTAAAATTCATAAGGAGATGTTTTTTCTTTATCTAACCATAATGCTCCTTTTTCTGTTTTGCCCATCTTCTTACCTTCTTTTGTAGTAAGAAGTTTGAAAGTTAATCCAAAAGAGTCGTCATGTCCAATTCTTCTGATTAAATCAACTCCACCTAGAATATTAGACCATTGGTCATTTCCACCCATTTCTAGCTTGCAATTGTATTTATCATGAAGATATAAAAAGTCATAAGATTGCATTAACATATATCCCATCTCGAAAAATGTTAATCCTGAATCTTTTCTTGCTTTATAACATTCAGCTGCCAGCATTTTATTTACAGTAAATAAAGAACCTATTTTTCTCATGAAATCTATAAAATTAAGATCTGATAACCAATCCGCATTATTTACTATAATTGCTGCATTTTCTCCTTCAAAATCCAAGAATTTTTCTAATTGCTTTTTGCAACATGCTACATTATGCTCAATTTCTTCTTTTGAAAGCATTTTTCTCATGTCTGTTTTTCCAGATGGGTCTCCTATATTAACTGTACCTCCACCAACTAATATTATTGGTTTATGTCCAGCTTTTTGCATATGTGAAGCAACCATCATTGATACAAAATGTCCTACATGAAGGCTGTCTGCTGTTGGGTCAAACCCTATATAAAATGGTACAGATTCCTTTTCTAATAACTTTCTTAAGTCTTCTTCAAAAGTTACTTGTTCTATATAACCTCTACCTTTCAATACATCTAAAACATTTTCTTTCATCAATTCTCTCCTTTTACTTTATTTTTTATATATTTACAATTCGTTTATATACAATGTCTTCTAAATATTTTTTGTTTTCCTCAACATCTTGTCTTATCTTTGTCGCAGAAATAGGTATGTTTTTTTCAACTCTTCTATCTACAACATTCAAATCTCTAGCTACAAATTTACCATATTCTTCACTACTATAAAAATGTGTTACTGGAATATCTTTAAAGACTTTTTTTAAATAATCTGTTTGTACTTTTATACTTTGCTCATCCATTCCATATTTATCTGGTGGACATTCTCCTAATATAATATGAGCTGTTGGATACAATGTTTTTATCCACTTTGCTCTTGTTTCTAAAGGAACATCTGTTACTTCTGTATTATTTATTAAAATATAAAACTCATCGTTTTCTTCTATTCCTTTTTTTATTAGTTCTTCATGACCTTTATGGAGTGGTGCAAATTTTCCAATTGTAAATCCTATCCTCATCTTATTTTTCCTCACAGCCCTATTATAATACAAAAAGCTGGTTTTTTCAACCAGCTTTTATTAACTATATTAATAATTTTCTGCTTTTATTTCAAAGAATGCTTTTGGATGATTACATACTGGGCAAACTTCTGGAGCATATTTTCCTATTACTATATGTCCGCAGTTTCTGCATTTCCAAATTCTTTCATCATCTTTACTAAATACTAATCCTTCTTCTACATTTTCTAATAATTTTAAGTATCTAGCTTCATGTTCTTTTTCTATTTTTCCAACTTGTTCGAATAGATATGCTATTTTATCGAATCCTTCTTCTTTAGCTTCTTTAGCCATTCTATCATACATATCTGTCCATTCAAAGTTTTCTCCGGCAGCTGCTGCTTTTAAATTTTCCTCTGTTGAAGGAATATCTCCTCCATTTAATAATTTAAACCATAATTTTGCATGTTCTTTTTCATTATCTGCTGTTTCTTGGAATATTGCTGCTATTTGCTCATATCCTTCTTTTTTTGCCTTACTTGCAAAATATGTATATTTATTTCTTGCTTGTGACTCTCCTGCAAAAGCTTCCATTAAATTTTTCTCTGT
>CALXVF010000134.1 GCA_944391895.1 uncultured Clostridia bacterium | reverse complement strand
AATTTCTTACAAAAACATGTATTGCCTTCTGATTTAGGATATGTAGAAAGTAGAAATTTATTATTGGAGGCTTTGGGTAAATGCCTAACTAGTGAAGAAAGTATGTGTGTAAAGCAATACGATTTAGTTAGGAATACTATTGATGAATATAATGTGGAGTTTGCTAATTGCATAAAAATTGATGATGGTAGACAAACAGTTTATTATATAAAACTTCCAGATGAAGAAATGAAACAAGCTTCTGAAGATGACATAGAAGCACTTTTTGAAAACGGTTGGAAAAATAAACAGAAAAAGAAAATAGTAAATAAGGACGAAAAGGAGAGATAACTTTTGTTACTTCATTCTAAGTTGCGAGTGGTTACGAAATTTTTAATATAGAAATAGTATCAAAAATAATCAAAACTATTGACTTTACTAGCTTTATGGTATATAATAAAAAAGCATGTAAAGAGATGCGTTGAAGTAGAATGTGGCTACACGCCTAGAGCAGTAGGCGATGGAGGGAACTTCTATGGAGTATGTCATGGCTAAGACCAAGGCGGTAAGTTTTATAAAGTTAAGCACTTGTCCCAAGATTTTTCATGCAAACTTGGGATTTTGTGTTGAAGAAAAAAGAAACACAAGGGCGCGTTTATAACTTCCGGCTTAAATTAAAAATTTTAAGGAGGGAAAAACAATGGCAAAGAAGGATGCAGAAAAAACAGTTACAAAAACAAATGCTGCAAAAAGCGAAAAAATCAGAATAAGACTAAAGGCTTATGATCATGTAGTTTTAGAACAGTCTGCTGAGAAAATAGTAGATACTGCTAAAAAGACAGGAGCAAAAGTTTCAGGACCTATTCCACTTCCAACAGAAAAGGAAGTTGTAACAGTTATACGTTCTCCACACAAACACAAAGATTCAAGAGAACAATTCGAATTAAGAACTCATAAAAGAGTTATCGACATTCTTTATCCAACACAAAAAACAGTTGATAGTTTAATGAAAATTGAATTACCAGCAGGTGTTGATATAGAAATAAAATTATAATAATAAAATTAAAATAGCTATGCTGGCTATAAAAGTCAGCCAATAGGAGGGAAAATATGAAGAAAGCATTAATAGGAAAAAAAGTTGGAATGACACAAATATTTGATGAAGAAGGAAAAGTTATTCCAGTAACAGTAATTGAAGCTACTCCATGTACAGTTACACAAATAAAAACTGTAGAACAAGATGGATATGAGGCTGTTCAATTAGGATTTGGAGATGTTAAAGAAAGTAAGCTTAATAAACCAAGATTAGGACATTTAAGCAAAAATAAATTAGCTCCAAAAAAATATTTAAGAGAATTTAGATTAGATTCAATAGAAGGAATGAATGTTGGAGATGAATTAAAAGCTGATGTATTTTCAGTTGGAGATAGAGTAGACATTCAAGGAACTTCAAAAGGAAAAGGATTCCAAGGTGTTATTAAACGTCATGGACAATCAAGAGGACCTATGGGACATGGTTCTATGTATCATAGAAGACCTGGTTCAATGGGACCAACATCAACACCAGGTAGAGTATTCCCAGGTAAAAAATTACCAGGACATATGGGATCTGTAACAGTAACAATCCAAAACTTAGAAGTTATAAAAGTGGATTTAGATAAAAACGTAATTTTAGTAAAAGGAAGTGTTCCTGGAGCTAAAGGATCAATATTAAAAATAAAATCAAGTGTAAAAGCTTAAGGAAGGAGGAAAGAAGATGCCTAAAGTAGACGTATTAAGTATAGATGGAAAGAAAGTTAAAGAACTTGAACTAAATGAAAATGTATTTGGAATAGAACCAAATGAAAATGTAGTTCATAGTGTTGTTGTAAATTACTTAGCAAATCAAAGACAAGGAACTCAAAACACAAAAACAAGAGCAGAAGTATCTGGTGGTGGAAGAAAACCATGGAGACAAAAAGGAACAGGACGTGCAAGACAAGGATCTATAAGAGCTCCACAATGGATAAAAGGTGGTATAGCATTAGGACCAAGATCTCGTTCTTACACATATAAAGTAAACAAAAAAGAGAAGAGACTAGCAATTAAATCTATATTAAGTTCTAAAGTTTCTTCAAACGAATTAGTAGTTGTAGATAAACTACAATTAAAAGAAATCAAAACAGCTGAAATGGTTAAAATATTTGCTAACCTAAAAGTTGAAGGAAAAGCATTAGTATTATTACCAGAAAACAATGAAAATGTACAAAAATCAGCTAGAAATATAGAAGGTGTAAAAACATTAACAGTAAATACAATAAATGCTTACGATTTATTAAAATATAGTAAATTAGTAGTAACAGAAGATACTGTTAAAAAATTAGAGGAGGTGTACGCATAATGAGACCAGAAGATATAATAATTGCTCCTGTAGTTACAGAAAAGAGCAATGATGGAATAAATCTTGGTAAGTATACCTTTAAAGTAAATAAGAACGCTACAAAGGTAGATATTGCAAGAGCAGTAGAAAAATTATTTGAAGTTAAAGTATTAAAAGTTAATACAATGACTGTAAAAGGAAAAGAAAAAAGAGTAGGAAGAAGTGTAGGAAAAACTTCTGACTGGAAAAAAGCTATTGTTACTATAGATACAAATCCAGGAGATGTATCATATATGGCAAAAGGCGGAAAAGTTACAAAAGTTTCTAAGAAATACAAAGATTCAATCGATGAATTCATGGGAGCTTAAAAAACAAATGAAAATCGGCATCTTGCTTCGTTAAATTTAAAACAAAAATCCTCGACGTACATCTTAGTACGCCTCCGGTATTTTGATTTTAAATTTGCCTTGCAATATACCAATTTTGCTTTGTTTAATTAAGTAACTAAAATTAATATCTAGAATAAACTAGGATAATAAAAAAATATCTGCATGTAGAACAGGAAAAAATCTACAAATATAATAATAAGGAGACAAATAAAAATGGGAACTAAAAAGTTTAGACCAATTACTCCATCACTTAGAAATATGACTGTTTCTGATTTTTTTGAAATAACAAAGAAAACTCCTGAAAAATCATTACTTACAGTGAAGAAAAAGAATGCAGGAAGAAATGCTCAAGGAAAAATCACAGTTAGACATCAAGGCGGTGGAAACAGACAAAAATACAGAATAATTGATTTTAAAAGAAATAAAACAGATATGGAAGCAGAAGTTATCGGAATCGAATATGATCCAAACAGAAGTGCTAATATTGCTTTAATAAAATATACAGATGGAACACTTGCTTACATATTAGCACCAAAAGGATTAAAAGATGGAGATAAGGTTATATCAGCTGAAACAGCAGATATAAAACCAGGAAACTGCTTAAAATTAGAAAATATACCAGTAGGTACATTAATTCACAATATAGA
>CALXVF010000133.1 GCA_944391895.1 uncultured Clostridia bacterium | reverse complement strand
GCATTAGCACACGAAATAGATCATTTAGACGGAAAACTATTTGTAGATATAATGGAACCTGGAACACTAGAATATATTGAACCAAATTCAACAAGTGAAAAATAATTAAAATTCCTATAAAAAGTTAATTTACACTTTAATATTATTTATCTACCAATTCTATAAATGATTTCTTGTTTCCTTGCGGTCGCTTACGCTCCAAACGCACTTCGCTGGAATCCTTCCAGCTCGTTTGAATGCTCACGCGGAACTGCAAAATCATTTATACAATTATACAAAATTAAATTAATCTGTAAATTAACTTTTTATAGGATAATTTATTTAATAAGGAGGTTTTTGAATGAAGATAATTTTTATGGGGACACCAGATTTTGCAAAGGAATCATTAGAAGCCATATATAATGCAGGACACGAAATTTTAGCTGTTGTAACAAATCCAGACAAGCCAAAAGGTAGAGGAATGAAAATGATAGCATCTCCCGTAAAAGAGTTTGCATTAGAAAAGAATTTAAAAATATATCAACCATTAAAAGTGAGAAATAATCAAGAATTTATAAATGAAATGAAAGAATTAAAACCAGATTTACTATGTGTAGTAGCCTATGGAAAAATACTTCCAAAAGAATTACTAGATATATCAAAGTTTGGAGCAATAAATGTACATGGTTCACTTCTTCCAAAATATAGAGGTGCAGCACCAATTCAATGGGCAGTACTAAATGGAGATAAAAAAACAGGAATTACAACTATGTTTATGGATGAGGGAATGGATACAGGAGACATGATACTAAAAGAAGAAACAGAAATAGGTGCTGACGAAACAACAGGAGAACTTTGGGAAAGGCTTTCAAAAATTGGAGCAAAACTTTTAGTCCAAACTATTGAAAAAATAAATAAAGTAGATAATAAAGAAAACAAAACATTAGAACAAATAAAACAAGCAGTAGGAGCAGAAAAACAAGGAAAAGATTTTTCAACAGCACCAATGCTAAATAAAGAAATGGCAAAAATAGATTGGAAAAAAACTAGCGAGCAAATAAAAAATTTAGTAAGAGGTCTAAATCCAATTATGGGAGCATATTGTTTGTTAGAAAATAAGAAAATAAAGCTATGGAAAGTTAGAACCGCACAAAAAGAAGAGCTAGAACAAAAATTCCCAGAAATGAAAGAATATGAATCAAGAATGAAAAAGGTTGAAGCGGGTACAATTTTATTCGCAGACAATAAAAAGGGATTATTTGTGAAAACTGTGGATGGAATATTAGAAATATTAGAAATTCAAGGAGAAAATGCAAAGAAAATGGATTCAAAAAGCTTTTTGAATGGAAATAATATTCATGCTGGAGAAGTATTTGAGTAAAAAGCTTGATAATAAAAAATATTATTTATATAATAATATCGAAAGAAAATAGAAAGGGGAGTAAAAATGATAATAAATAGGAAAGCAAGGGATTTTAGAAAAGAAGCAAGAGATGCACTTAGTGGTAAGTGGGGAACCGCAATATTAATTTCATTAATTTATGTCGCAATTATCCTTGGAGTTGCAATAATATCAAGTTTAGTTGGAATGATATCACAAATTTTATCTTTTTTAGTTTTTATAGCATTTATATTAATACTTCCACCATTAACATATGGCACATCATATGTATATTATCACTTGAAAAATGGAGAAAAAATTAGTCCAATAGAATTTGTAAAAGTAGGATTCTTAAATTTTGGACGTGGCTGGAAAATATCATTACAAATATTAAAAAAATGTTGGTGGTGTATTCTAATAATTATACTACCATTAATTTTAGGATTAGTATTTTTCGTTGTACAGAACGCAAGTTCAGTTACATTATCTAATTATTTTTCAAGTTCTTCATATGATAATTATGACTATTATGATGTGTATAGTAAATATTTAGATGATTATTATGAATATGATGATTATGATTACGATTATTATGATTATTATAGTAATTATGACTACGACTATTATGATGATAATAGAAATATAGAAAGTTTAGTTTCTAATTTAGGAGGGATATTATTATCATTTTTACTATTAATAATATATTTAGGCTTATGTGTTTTAGTAGTATCAAAATCGTTACTATATGCATTAACATTTTGGATAGCTGTATCAGATGAAAGTATTTCGCCAAAAGAAGCAGTATTACACAGTGAAGAATTAATGAGAGGAAATAGAGGAAGATATTTTTGCTTAATATTATCATTTTTTGGATGGGCAATATTAGCTGGAGTTGCAGAGATATTAGTCTCAAAACTAGTAATGGATCTATTTAGTAGAATATTGATATTCACAACAGCAACTCAAATAATATCACAAATTATATCTTTAATACTTTCATATGTAGGAACTATTATATTAACCCCATATATATCATTATCGACAATAGCATTTTACCAAGAGTTAGAAAGAATGAATGATCAAAATTATAACAATATGAACTTGCAACCAAATAATGCTATGGGACAATTCAATAATACAAATATAAATCAATATAATAATGAAAAACAATTTGAAAATGCAAATGAAAATGAAAACATCAAAATTTGTATGAATTGTGGAAAAGAAAATTCTAAAGATTCAGAATATTGCACAAATTGTGGTAACAAAATTTAATAAAAAAGTTTAAAGAAAAAGAGGGCAATGCAAAGTATAAAATGCAAAAGCCCGCTTTTATTTACAATATGGTTACAATTATAAATAAGCATTCAACTTGTCAATATTTTCTCTTTGAAACTTATTAAAATCTTTTACAAGATCAGTAGTACTTTTCTGAACATCTAAATTGCAATTCAAAATTCTTTGACATTGAATAACACCCATTAAAGTACCTTGAATCATAATTTCTGCAATATGAGAATTACTTCTATCCTTCAAAGTATTAAATTGAACACCAGCAAAACTCATCATCTTATCTCTAAGCGGTGTAGAGTCAGGAATCTCACCATATTTCTCAAAATGTTGATTAATTTGACTTTGAGTATTACCATATTGAGAATACATAGCAACTAAAACCTTTCTCATATCTTGATTAGAAACTTTAGAAGCTAAATAAGAAATAGAATCCATACCCATCTTAGCAATTTTGCTAATCTCATTTAATACCGCGAGATCAAGCTGGAAAGAGTTAGAGTCATAAGTTGAGTTGCTAGACTCATTAGCTGGTTTAGAATCGGTATGTTCATCATTAAATTTAAGTTTTGAATCAGAATTAGAAGTGTTAACTTTATAGCCCTGTTCCTGAAGTGATTGTGCATCCATATTGCTATCTTTATTTTCATTTTTGAGATTTTTATCTTTATCCATATATTTACCTCCAATAAAAAAACTAAATATATTTATATTTTGCACAAAAATTTTAAAAATATTCAAACAAAAAAAG
>CALXVF010000132.1 GCA_944391895.1 uncultured Clostridia bacterium | reverse complement strand
CTTTTTGTTCTTCTATGCTTTCAAAACTTTCGGTATCTTTTCTATCCTTGTCATAAAAAGCTCTTCTTGCAGCCTCATCTATGTCCACCTTTAAGTAAACCTTAAATGATTCTGGCACTGCATACCATCCAAGTCTTGCATCAATTATGAAATTATCGTTATTCTTTGCATATTCTGCCGCACTGTTTTCTATTTGTCTATCTATTTCTGGATGTTTTTCTACATAAATATTAAACTCTGTAACACTCATGTTCATTTTTTTGGCTAATTCTCTAAAATATTGCCCATTACGATAAATTCCATATCCTAATTTTTCAGTTAAAATTTTGGAGGTCTCTCCTTTTCCACTAGCGAGATCTCCTGCTAAAGATATAATATGTTTTTTATTCATTTTCCCCTCTATTCATTTTCAGTGTTATGGTTTTTCCATTCTTCTTCATCTAGTAAAGTAACTTTTCCTTCTTCTATTTCATCAGCAGCTAAAGTAACAGCAGATGTATCATCTTCATTTGTCATAGGCTTACTTCCTGCAGATATTTGTCTTGCTCTTTTTGCTGTTCCTATTACTAGACTATATCTATTTTTATGTGATGCTCTTAATAATTCTGGTACTGTAGGTTTTACTAACATTTCATTCACTCCTTTTCATCAATTATTGCAACTTCTGACGATAATCTTCCTGATATTGTTTCTGGTTGAACTGCAGACAATATAACATGGTCAGAATCCATTATTAAAACAGATCTGGTTTTTCTTCCGCATGTTGCATCTATTACATTGCCACTTTCTTTTCCTTCTTGAATCATCCTTTTAATTGGAGCTGATTCAGGGCTTACTATTGCAATTAGTCTGTCAGCAGATATAATATTTCCAAAACCAATATTTATAAGTTGCATAGGATACCTCCTAAATAATTTATACTTTATTGTACTACAAAAATTGGAATAAGTCTAGAGTTTATTTACTTTTTCTTTATTTTTGCTCTAATATATATTACCAATGACTTGATTATATAGTATACTACCATTCCAAGCATGATGCCAAATAATACATAGTAGAAATACTCACTTTCAGCTGAATAGAACTGTAATATTACTAAAGTTTCTATAGCTACAACTATCATTTCTATTCCATGTAGCGCTAAATAATTGGCATCTTTTTTATATGCTCTTTCAAATATTATTATAGCTATTATAATTGCAAAAATTGAAAATGTTTGTAAATCCAACACATATTCAGTAACTGGTATTGTAGTTACTCCTAAGTTTATAAACAAAAAGTATACTGTTATAACAACTGCTATTAAAATATTTCTAATAATATCTTTTTTTATTTGCTTCTTTTTAGGATTTTCTTTTATTTTCTTTTTTGTACTTTTTATTTCATCTTTTATTTTATCCAATTTTTCTTGGTCTATTTCATTACCTTTTTTCTCAGATTCTTCATTAACTACTTTTTCTTTGTCTTCTGAAACAACCTCTTCTTGTTTTTTTCTCATTTCAGCCTCCTACAAGTCATATTCATACATAATCATACTTAGCATCGCAATTGGTGCCGTTTCTGTTCTTAATATTCTTTTTCCTAAAGAAACTGCCTTTGCTCCACATTTTATTAATTCTTCTACTTCTTTTTCTGTTAAGCCACCTTCAGGTCCCACAACAATTGCTATTTTTTCCACTTTATTATTCTTTAATATGTCTTTTATTGTTTTCTTGTCCTCATTTTCATATGCTACTAGAACTAAATCGTATTCATCTATTTTACTACATAAATACTTAATATCTACTGATTTTTCAATACTTGGGATAATATTTCTTTTAGATTGTTTTGCCGCAGCCTCAGATATTTTTTGCCATCTTTCCTGTTTCTTTATGTCGTCTTTTATTTTTGCAACACAATTTTTCATACTAACAGGAAAAATTTTACTCACACCTAGTTCAACTGATTTTTGTATTATTGTTTCCATTTTATCTGATTTTGGTATCCCTTGAAATATATCTACTTTTATAGATGGTTCTGTATCATTTTCTTCTTTTTCTATAATAGTGCATACAGCTTCATTTTTATTAATTTCTTTTATACTGCATTTATAAGTTTCAGCTGTGTTTTTATTTGTAATTAATATTTCTTCACCTATTCTCATTCTCAAAACATTTGATATGTGTTTCAAGTCATCGTTCATTATTTTTATTTCATTATTTTCTATTTGATTATCTTCTACAAAAAATTTATACATTTCTATTGTATTCCCCAGTCTTCTTCTTGATTTTTAAGAACCGCATTCATTTTATCTTTTTCATCTTGAACCATATCTTGTTGTTTAGAAGTTTCATCTTTAACTTGATTTATGAGTCCACCATCCTCTATGGTTCCACTATATATAGCTACACCAGCAAGTATAACCATTACAATAATAGTTATAACTAATGATAATAAAGTTATTCCTCTTTCGTTACTCATATTTACTTCCTTTATATTAAAAATTTATATAAATAATATCACATATTAAATTAATTATTCAAGTTTTTTTAATATTTTATTTATTTTTAATTTACGAAAATCAGTTATTTTTCTCTTACCCAGTCTACTTTTCAAGATTTTTATTATATAATTTTTATACCTTGCTTTGTATTCGCACTCTTTAATAGGTGCATACATGGATAATTTTTCCATGTAAAATAGCATCATAAGAGAGGAGGATATAAAATGAACAAATTAAAAATACCAGAAAATCATAGCGGGATCAGTAAAACTCTACGTCTTCCTGATAATGTTATAGATGATATTCAGAAATTAGCTGATAATAAAAATCTTTCTTTTAACAA
Organism: uncultured Clostridia bacterium; assembly: GCA_944391895.1. Taxonomy (GTDB): domain Bacteria; phylum Bacillota; class Clostridia; order TANB77; family CAG-508; genus CAG-793. Next base: position 608 of record CALXVF010000132.1, on the reverse strand, counting down.
AACCGTTATAGCTTTATTGAAATATTCTCTTGAAAATTTAGATGATAATGACAGAGAATTGTTGGAGAAAAATGGTTAAGGAAATACCTTAACCATTTTTTATGTTAACATCAAATAAACTGCTAATATTATTTCTATTATTAAAATTATTGGAAATCCAAATTTGAAATACCATTTTTTTGTTTTATGCCTAAATACATACATTCCTAGTATTCCACCTATTCCACCACCTAATAATACTAATATAAATAAAGCTTTTTCGCTAATTCTCCAATCTCCTACTTTTGCTTCGTGCTTATCCCACCACATCGCTAAAAAAGTTAAAATATTAATTACTACTAAATATATGATAATGTTTCTCGTAGTAAAGATTGCTTGCATTAATTCATTAAAATCTATCATGTTATCTACCTCTTACTTTTTATAATAACATACTATTAATATACTGTCCATTATTTTGCTTTTAAAATTATTTTAATTTTTTTTAAAATTTCTATTGACATTTATTAGATAGTATAGTAGAATAATTAATGTCGTTAGGAAATGCAGGTGTAGTTCAATGGTAGAATTCCAGCCTTCCAAGCTGGCTATACGGGTTCGATTCCCGT
>CALXVF010000131.1 GCA_944391895.1 uncultured Clostridia bacterium | reverse complement strand
TTTCTATTTCGTTTTCTACATTTTCTTTATAATCCAATATTTCTTTTATGCTATTTCCATATTTTCTTTTAAGTGAAAATATTAAGTCTAATCTTTCTTCTATTTCATTTCTTTCATTTTCATCAAAATACATATCTGAATTAAGAGATGATATATCTCTTGACAATTCTTGTACTTCATAGTACACACCTTTTAACTGGCACAATGTATCTTCATATTTTTTATCTAAATCACTTATTTTTTCTACTGCTTTTATTGCTTCATTTATTTTATCTATAGCTCCCTCTCCAAGAGATATATCTGCCTGATTTAGTGCTTTGCCTATTTTTTCTGAGTTCATAAATATTTTCCTTTGTTCTTCTAATTCTTCTTCTTCGTTTTCTTTTAAGTTTGCACTGTCTATTTCATCGAATTGATATTGTAGCAAGTCTAATTTTCTTTGTTTTTCCTTATCATCTCCTAAGTTTGCTTTTAATTCTTTTTTTATTTCTATATGCTTTTTGTACAATACTCTATATTTTTCTTTTATGTCTGTTATTCTTTCCCCTATGAAATTATCTAAGTATTTTATATGATATTTTGAGTTTAAAATTTTCTGATTATCGTTTTGTCCATGAATATCTATTATATTATTCATGAATTCTTTTAGTTCTGTTAGTGTTACTAATCTTCCATTTATTTTACATGAATTTCTTCCATTTGTATGGATTTCTCTACTTACAATTATGTTGTTCTCTATTGCTATTGGATTTTCTGGTAAGTATAAATTCATTTCAATAAATGAATAATTTTCTCCCTTTCTTATCATTTCTTTTGAAAATCTACCACCTGAAATAACATTAATTGCATCTATAATAAGAGTTTTTCCTGCACCTGTTTCTCCTGTAAGCACATTAAAACCTTCTCCTAGTTCTATACTTAAATCATCTATAATTCCAATATTTTTAATATGCAAAGTTGTTATCATAAATAACCTCCTACAAAACTTTTGTTTGTATTAACTTTTCATATTATACACACATTTGTTTGCATTGTCAATACTTTTTTTAAAATTTTTCCTTTAGGGATATTTCTTAAAATTTCTCATTATTAAATTATAAAAATTAAATATATGTTTTTTTATTCAAAGGGAAGGCCAGTGAGCCGTACGGAGCGTCCCTGCTCCGGGAATAAAAAGCATATATTTACTTTTTATATAAAGTAAAAATGAACTTTGAGAAATATCCCCAAAGTTCACCTTTTATTATATTAAACTAATTTTAAGATAACAGTTTCTGCTGCGTCTCCTCTTCTTGGACCTTTTTTAATTATTTGTGTATATCCACCAACTCTACCTGTATATCTTGGTGCTATACTATTAAATAATTTATCTGTTAAGTCAATTGAAGTACCTTCTGTATCTTTAACTTTATTTATTTTTGTCATCATTTTTCTTCTAGCATTTAATCTTGATGGCATGTCTTTTTGTCTTTTTTCTATTTTTGTTTCTTTTACAACTTTTAAGAACTCTTTTCCGTTTTTGCTCTTTACTAGTTCTGTTTCTTTATTTCCTTTGCTGTCAAGTTTTGCTTTAGTAACTTTTACTTCAACTTCTTCAAAGTTATCTTTTTCTTTTACTGCTAAGGAAATTAAGCTATCTACTATTGCTTTTACTTCTTTTGCTCTAGCTTCAGTTGTTTCTATTTGTTCATGCCAAATTAAATCTGTTGTTAAGTTTTTAAGCATTGCTAGTCTTATATCTGTTGTTCTACCTAATTTTCTATTTACCACTTTTTTCACCTTCCTTTTTATGAGTTATTCTTCTTCTTTTGCCAAATCCAAGCCTAAATCATGCAATTTTGCAATTACCTCATCTAATGATTTTTTACCTAAGTTTTTAACTTTCATCATATCATTTTCTGTTTTATTTGCTAAATCTTCAACAGTTGAAATTCCTGATCTTTTTAAACAGTTAAATGATCTTACAGATAGTTCTAATTCTTCTATAGGCATTTCAAGAATTTTCTCTTTTTTGTTCTCTTCTTTTTCTATCATTATTTGAGTAGTTTTTGCAGTTTCAGATAAGTCTACAAATAATTTTAAATGCTCTGTTAAAACTTTTGCAGCTAAGCTTAGTGCTTCATATGGCTCTAAGCTTCCATCTGTCCATAATTCTATTGTTAGTTTATCATAATCTACCATTTGACCAACTCTAGTATTTTCTACCGCATAATTTACTTTCTTAACTGGAGAATATATAGAATCTATTGCTATTACTCCAATTGGTTGGTTTGGAACCTTATTCTTTTCAGCAGTATTATATCCTCTTCCCATATCTGCTGTCATTTCTAAATGAAGTTTTCCTCCCTTAGAAACTGTTGCAATATGTAAATCTGGATTTAATACTTCTACAGTACCATCAGTAATGATATCTCCGGCTTTAACTTCTCCCTCACCATCGAAATCAATTCTTAATGTTTTTTCTTCGTTTTTGTCCATTTTAATTCTTACCATTTTTAGGTTAAGGATTAATTCTGGAACATCTTCAACTACATCTGGTATTGTAGTAAATTCGTGTTGAGCACCATCTATCTTAACACTTTTTATTGCACATCCTGGTAATGATGAAAGTAGTATTCTTCTTAAAGAATTTCCGATAGTTATACCATATCCACGCTCTAGTGGTTCGCATACAAATTTTGCGTAATTTTTCTCGTTGTCTATCTCCAAGCATTTAATATTTGGCTTTTCAAATTCTATCATTTTTACCTCCTAATAATTATGAGATGATTCTCATTTATATAAATATTTCAATCATTATTTAGAGTAAAGCTCTACTATTAAATGTTCTTCTACTGGTAGATCAATATCTTCTCTACCTGCAAGTCTAACTACTTTACCACTTAATTTTTCAGCGTCTTTTTCAAGCCATGTTGGAACTGGTCTTGATGCATTTACTTCTAATGCATGTTTAATTGTTCCATTATCTTTCTTTATTTCTCTTACAGAGATTACATCTCCTTCTTTTATTATATATGATGGAATATTTACTTTCTTTCCATTAACATCGAATGCACCGTGTGTTACTAGCATTCTAGCTTGTGTTCTTGAACTAGCAAATCCTAATCTATATACAACATTGTCTAATCTACTTTCTAATAATTGAAGTAAAACTTCACCTGTTTTACCACTTGTTTTAGAAGCCATATCAAAGTATTTTCTGAATTGTTTTTCTCCAACACCATAGAATGACTTTGTTTTTTGTTTTTCTCTTAATTGTGTACCATATTCAGAAAGCTTTGATTTCTTTTGTCCATTTTGTCCTGGAGCATAGTTTCTTCTGCTGATACTACATTTATCTGAATAGCATCTTTCGCCTTTTAAGAATAGTTTTTGTCCTTCTCTACGACAGATGCGGCACTGTTCGTCCTTATATCTTGACATTTTCTTTCCTCCTTCTATTAGAATTAAACTCTTCTTCTTTTT
>CALXVF010000130.1 GCA_944391895.1 uncultured Clostridia bacterium | reverse complement strand
AGAAGAATAATATATATAATAATTGCAATAATGGTATTATCAACAGTAGTAAATTATATAAGTAATCCAGGTGCTTTATTTGGATTACTAGTTAGTATACCAGGAGTATTAATTGCAATAACATTTCATGAATTTGCTCATGGCTTTGCAGCATATAAATTAGGAGATAATACAGCAAAAAATGAAGGTAGACTTAGTTTAAATCCATTAGACCATTTAGATCCAATAGGAACACTTATGCTATTATTTGCAGGATTTGGTTGGGGAAAACCAGTACATGTAAATCCTATGAATTATACAAGAAAAATGTCAATGGAAAAAGGTGAGGCAATAGTATCAGTTGCAGGACCACTTATGAATATTTTACTTGCATTTGTATTTGCAATAATATATGCATTAATATATAAATTTGCAGGATTAGAATTTATAGAATCAACAGTAGGATATATAATAATGATGTTAATATCATATACAATTTCAATAAATATAGGACTAGGAGTATTTAACCTAATACCATTACCACCATTAGATGGTTCAAAAATAATAATGCCATTTTTACCATATAATGCAAAACAATGGTTTAGAAATAATGAATATATATTCTATATAATATTTGTAGTAATTTGGATTACTGGAATTGCAGGTTGGATAATATCTCCAGCAATAACTGCAATATCAAATGGAATAATGAATTTAGTAGGATTGATGTTTGGAATGTAACAGTGAAATAGAGTAGGAAATATAATTTAATTAAAGGCAGAAAGAGGTACTGTTAATGTATAATAAAGTTGAATTAAAAGAAATATTAACAGAATTGTTGAAATTCCCAGAGAATGAATACATTGAATTTAAGGAAGCTGGGAATAAATATGATATGGATAAATTGGGAAAGTATTTTTCGGCAGTTGCAAATGAAGCAACTTTACATGAAAAACAATTTGGATGGATAATATTTGGCGTTAAAGATAAAACTCATGAAATATTAGGAACTAGTTATTGCGAAAATGGAGATTTTAATAGAGTAAAAAAGCAAATTTCAGATAATACTACAGATAATGTGACATTTATAGAAGTTTATTCATTTTATTTTAAAGAAAAAAGAGTTATAATGTTTCAAGTACCTGCTGCTATAGGTACTCCCATTAACTGGAAAGGATATCCATATGGGAGAATAGGTGAGTCAATAGGACCTTTAGAAGCTAGAAAGATTGAACAAATAAAATTAACTGCTAATTATGATTGGACAAGAAAAGTAATAGATAATGCAACACTTGAAGATTTAGATAAAGAGGCAATAAAAGTTGCAAGAAAACAATTTAAAATAAAACATGAAGGAAAACAAATTGCAAATGAAATAGATGATATTAGCGATGAAGAATTCTTAAATAAAGCGAAAATTCTTATAAACGGTAAAATAACTAAAGCAGCAATGTTGCTACTAGGTAGAGATGATAGAGATTATCTATTAGTAGATTATACGCCTAAAATAACATGGAAATTGTATGATGAAAACAATGTAATAGATTATGAACATTTTGGAATACCTTTTATAATTAATGTTGAAAAGGTAAGAGCTAAAATAAGAAATTTAAGATATCGTTATATGGTAGGAAATGATACTTTATTTCCAAATGAAGTTGATAAATACGATAATTTTACATTACGTGAATTGATAAATAATGCTATTGTGCATCAAGATTATAGAATAAACGGACCTGTAAATGTAATGGAATATAAAGATAAATTGATAATCTCTAATCAAGGAAGATTTATTCCAAAAAGTGTAGAAAATGTATTAAAAGATGGCTTCTCTGCACCATATTATAGAAATCCATTTTTAGCTAATGCAATGGTAAATTTAAATATGATAGATACTGTTGGAAGTGGAATAAGAAGGGTATTTAATAACCAAAGAGCAAGATGTTTTCCTATGCCAGATTATGATTTATCAAATATGAATTCTGTTATTGTAACTTTATATGGCAAAATAATAAATGAAAATTATTCTAGAATATTATATGAAAAGCCAGATTTGAATATAGATAAAGTATTTTTACTAGATATGGTTCAAAAAGGTAAAAAAGTTACTAGAGAACAATCTAATGAACATAGAAAAGATAATCTTATTGAAGGAAGATATCCTAGAATATTTATATCATCTGATGTTGCTGAAATAGTGGGAGAAAAAGCAGATTATATGAAGAATAAAGGTTTAGATAATAGATATTATATGGATTATATATTAGATTATTTAAGTAAATTTGGATATGCAAGTAGGAAAGATATAAATAATTTAATTTATCCTAAATTGCCAGATATTTTGAACAATGAAGAAAAAAATGCAAGAGTTAAATACCTTTTAAGTAAATTGAGAAAAGAAGGAAAAATTACTAATCTAGGTAGTGATAAAAATTCGGAATGGCATTTAAAAAATTAAATAATGAGGTATCATAAACAATAAGATAATAAATAAATAAAAATAAATGATAGTGTAATATGCTAAAAAATTTCACTATAGAAGTTACTGTAAAATTAAAAAATTCACTGTAAAAGTCACTGTAAAATTAAAGAATTCACTGTAAAAGTCACTGTAAAATTAAAGAATTCACTGTAAAAGTCACTGTAAAATTAAAAAATATGTAGAAGGAAATAAAAATGAAAAAAGATATATATACTTTAGGAATTGAATCAAGTTGTGATGAAACCTCTGTAGCCATTGTAAAAAATGGTAGAGAGGTTCTTTCCAATATTATAGATACGCAAATACCCATACATGAAAAATATGGAGGAGTAGTTCCTGAAATAGCATCTAGAAATCATATAGAAGCAATTTCAAGAGTTACAAAAATAGCATTAAAAGATGCAAATATTACTTTAAATCAAATAGATGCAATAACACCAACATATGGACCAGGGTTAGTAGGGGCACTACTAGTTGGCGTATCCTACGCAAAAGCATTAGCTTTTGCGACAGGAAAGCCGTTAGTAGGGGTTAACCATATTCAAGGACATATTGCAGCAAATTATATAACATATAAAGAATTAGAACCACCATTTTTATGTATTATGATGTCTGGTGGGAATACTCAAATCATCCATGTAAAAGATTACACTAAATTTGAAGTACTAGGAAAAACTCGTGATGATGCAATAGGAGAGGCATTTGATAAAGTAGCAAGAGTTGTAGGTTTAGGATATCCAGGAGGACCAAAAGTAGATAATTTAGCAAAACAGGGAAAGGCAAATATTGAATTACCTAAAACTCATTTTAGTGGAGAAACTTTGGATTTTAGCTTTAGTGGAATAAAAACGGCTGTAATTAACTTGCATCATAAAAATCCAGATGTTAATAAAGCAGATTTATGTGCAAGTTTTCAAAAAACAGTAACAGAGACATTAATGGAAAATGTAAAAAAAGCAATTGAAAAGACTAAAATAACAACAGTAGCACTTGCTGGAGGAGTTTCTGCAAACAACTATATAAGACAAGAATTTATGAATTTACAAGAAGAGGGTATAAAAGTATATATGCCAGATT
>CALXVF010000129.1 GCA_944391895.1 uncultured Clostridia bacterium | reverse complement strand
TTAGAAATGCATTTTATAGAAATGCCAAAATTTATAAAGAAAAATCCAGGAGTAGAAGGAAAGCTAGAACAATGGCTGTGGCTAATAAGTGGAAGGGAGGAAAAAATTAAAATGGCAGAGGAGAAAAATGAAGAAGTAAAAAAAGCAGTGGTATTAGTAGACGAAATGAGCATGGACCAAAAAGAAAGAGAATTATATGAAGCAAGACTAATGGCAAAATATAATTATGATAGTGGAATGGCGGGAGCAAGAGAAAACGGAATTCTGGAAGGAGAAAAATCAAAACAAATACAGATTGCAAAAAGAATGAAAGAAAAAGGAATGGCGCTGGAAGAGATAGAAGAAATAACGGGACTTAGTGAAGAAGAAATAAAAAATATATAAAAGGTGATTATAAAGAGTAAATATCCTGTAGCTAAAGCAAAACTTGGCTACGGGATATTTCATTAAGTTTGTAACTTTCTGACTTAAAATACTTGACAATTAAATTTCGCTTTCTACAAAATGCGACAAAAATGTAAAAATAATTCTAAAAAACAACCTGTGGATAATGTGGATAACTCTGTGGATAGTTTAAAACAGTGACTTACAGAAGATGAATTTTACACAGGAACATAAAGTAGAAAAGGGATTATGTGAATAGGTTATTTTAAGCTTTTCTAATTCTGATTTATATAATTAAGTTTATAATTGTATATTCAAAGATTTTTTGTTTCTTACTGTCGCTTCGCTCCAAACTGCGCGAAACTGCAAAATCTTGAATATACAATTTTATATTATTTATTATATATATAATTAGAAAAGCTTTCACAAAAAATTCACAAAATAAATTAGCAATCTCTATTGACTTTTGCTAAAAATGGATATAATATATATGAAGTTAGCAAACAAAATGTAAGAGTGCTAACAAGAGGTGAAAAAATTGGAGTTAGATGATAGAAAAAAAAGAATACTTCAAGCAATAGTAAATGAATATATAGACACAATAGAACCTGTTAGTTCAAGTAGTCTTATACAAAAATATAAACTAGATTGTAGTAGTGCAACAGTTAGAAATGATATGGCAGAACTTGAAAAAATAGGGTACCTAGAAAAAACACATACATCAAGTGGAAGAGTTCCTTCAAATAAAGGATATAGATTTTATGTAGATAAACTATTAAAAGATAAAGCATTAGATATGAATGAAATCAAATACATAAATTCTAAGCTTCAGAGTAAAGTTGATCAAATGGAAGAACTTACAAAAATAGCTACAAATACTATTTCTGAAGTTACACATTATACAACAGTTGCTATAGGACCAAGTGCTAATAGGCAAATAATTGAAGAAATAAAATTTGTTTTGTTAGGTTCAAGAATGCTTATGGCAGTTATATTAACTGATACAGGAACAATAAAAGAAACAATCATAAAATTTGAAAAAGATATTACAGCAGAGCAAGTAGATACACTAAATATAATTTTCAATAACAAATTAAAAGGTAGGTTGCTTGCATCAGTAGATATGCCAATGGAACAATATATTATGTCTGAAATGAACTATAGAATAGATGTCATAAAACCTATAATAATGCAAATAAGTAAAGCAATTAATGATGAGGCTAAAATATATCTTAATGGTGCTAACAGAGCTTTTGATAATCCAGAATTCCAAAGTACAGAATTTGTAAGAAATTTCATGAATCTGTTGGATAGTAAAAATCTAATACTTGATTTGTTAGAAAATGAAGAAGATTTTAATGTATATATAGGAAATGAAATAAATGGATTAAAAGACTTTAGTATAGTAACATTCAAAAACAAAGTTGGAGGAAAAGACCTAGGAACGATAGGCATTATAGGACCAACAAGGATGGATTATTCAAAAGTTATTTCAGTTATGAAATATATAAATTATGAGCTTAACAAAGAGCTTGGCGATGGAAAAGAGGGATAAAAGTGGAAGAAAAAGAAATAAAGCAAGAAGAAACAAATGAAAATAATAAAATAAATGAATTAATGGATAAAATAAATTTACAAAAGCAAGATATAGAAGAAAAAGAAGATAGAATAAAAAGACTTATGGCAGAATTTGAAAACTTCAAAAAAAGAAGTGATAAAGAAAGAACAGGACTATATAGTTCTGTAATGGGAGATGTCATAACATCATTACTTCCAGTTTTAGATAATTTAGAAAAAGCAGCAAAGGCAGAAACAAAAGATGAGCAATACAAAAGTGGTATAGAAATGGTACTTACGCAGTTTAAAGATGTTTTAAAAGCAAATGGAGTTGTAGAAATAGAAACAATAGGCAAAAAATTTGATCCATCACTTCATGAAGCAGTAAGCCTAGTTCAAGATGAAAAATTAGGCGAAAAAGAAATAAAAGAAGAATTTAGAAAAGGCTACATGATAGGAGATAGAGTTTTAAGACATTCTTTAGTTGTAGTAGCTAATTAATAAGTTATTAAATTTAATAAATAAATAAATCTATTGGCAAAAGCCAAAATTCAAGGAGGAAATATTATGGGAAAAATCATAGGAATCGACTTAGGAACAACAAACTCATGTGTTGCAGTTATGGAAGGAGGAGAGCCAGTTGTTATTCCAAATTCAGAAGGAAATAGAACAACACCTTCAGTAGTTGCATTTTCAAAAGATGGAGAAAGATTAGTAGGACAAATAGCAAAAAGACAAGCAGTTACTAACCCAGACCACACAATTATATCTATAAAAAGAAAAATGGGAACAGCTGAAAAAGTTAAAATAGATGGAGATGAATTCTCACCACAAGAAATATCAGCAATGATACTTCAAAAATTAAAAACAGATGCAGAAAGTTATTTAGGACAAAAAGTTACACAAGCAGTTATAACAGTTCCAGCATACTTCAATGACTCACAAAGACAAGCAACAAAAGATGCAGGAAAAATAGCAGGACTTGATGTTTTAAGAATTATAAATGAGCCAACAGCAGCAGCTTTAGCATTTGGTATGGATAAAGAAGACCAAGACCAAAAAATAATGGTATATGACTTAGGTGGAGGAACATTCGATGTTTCAATACTAGATATTGGTGATGGTGTATTCGAAGTTTTAGCTACAAATGGTAATACACACTTAGGAGGAGATGACTTCGACCAAAAAATTATAGATTACTTAGTATCTGAATTCAAAAAGAGCCAAGGAATTGATTTAAGCACAGATAAAATGGCTATGCAAAGATTAAAAGAAGCAGCAGAAAAAGCTAAAATAGAATTATCTGGAATGCAACAAACACAAATAAACTTACCATTTATAACAGCAGATGCAACAGGACCAAAACACTTAGATATGACACTTTCAAGAGCTAAATTTGAAGAATTAATTCATGATTTAGTAGAATCAACAAGAGTACCAGTTGAAAATGCTTTAAAAGATGCAGGAATAACTGCAGATCAAATTCATAAAGTATTATTAGTTGGTGGTTCAACAAGAGTACCATGTGTACAAGAAATGGTAAAGAAAATTACAGGAAAAGATCCAGATAAGGGAATAAACCCAGATGAATGTGTTGCTATTGGTGCAGCTATTCAAGGTGGTGTACTTTCAGGAGATGTTAAAGACTTAGTTTTACTAGATGTAACACCTTTATC
>CALXVF010000128.1 GCA_944391895.1 uncultured Clostridia bacterium | reverse complement strand
TTTACCAATTAATAATATTAATATTTAGTATATTACCAGCGATATTTATAACAGAAAAAATAGTTACAGAACCAATACTGGGAATAATAGCAACAGGTATATCCATAGTCAATTTGTTGATTACATTAATATTATCATCAAGAGATTTGAAAGAAGCAATAATAAGGAAGTTTCACTTGTAGATAAAATATATGATTTTGAATTCCCGGTGTGAGGACACACCGTACGGCTCGCTATTCGCTCCCCTTGAATTCTAAATCATATATATTTTTTAATATAGAGAGAAGATATGTGAATAAGATTAAAAATACAGCATACATATAGAATGATGTATGCTGTATTTTTCTAATAAAAGGAAAGAAAAATGTCGAAAAATTATTTACAAATGACAAAAAAAGATATATAATGTTGCCATAATATTTTTTTTAGAAGGGGGCTAGTATGGAAAAGCTATTAAAGAAGAGCTTCGTACTTCTAATTGTAGCAATATTCGCTATGATGTTGTTGCAATTTCCAGTAAAAGCAGCAGAAGATGACACAAACATAGTTAAGACAGCAGATGAATATTTAATTTATAAACAAGAATTTTTAGAAGAAAACTTTAAATTCGCATTTGCCAAAGATAAAAATATAAATGAACAAGAGTTAAATTTCATAAATTCATTACAAGATAATGAAGGAAATAACATAGCGTATGTAAATGAAGAAATTTATAACTCTTGTTTTTTAGATTCAAAAAGCTATATGTGGATACAAAAAAATAATGAAATTGTAGTAAAAGCAGAAGAAGTCAACTTAGGAAATGCTATTACTCAAGAAAACATTAATTATGTATCTAACACAACAAAAAGAATAGCTACAGAAATCTCTGAAGAAAGCAGAGAAGAAGAAATCGATGGAGTAACAAAAACAACAACAGTAGACACATTAAATATAATTCCAGAAGAAGGCTATACATATGAATATCAAATAGTAAAACCACAAGAAGGTAGCAAGTACGCAGAATTTTTTGCATTATCAGAAGAAATTGCAAAAATAACAGAAGATACAAATTCTTATGAAAATATTATGAAACTAAATGACTTTTATAATTTATATAATGCTTTAATACCAACAGAGTGGGAAAAAGCAGAAAACAATCAAATCAAAGAACCAGAAGATACTCAAACAGGAGAAAAATATCTTATATGGTTAAAAGCTACAAATGCTAGTGGTGAAGAAATTACAGATGTTCAATTCATGACTTGTGAAAGAGAAGAAAACAAAGAATACATTCCAGAAGTTATAGAAAAGACAACAACTGTAAAATTACCAGTTACATTTGACTTTAATATGGTTCTATGGATATTATTTGCAATTTTAGTAATAGCTATAATCGTTTTACTAATTGTAAGAAGCAAGATATCTGATAAAAAGGAATAGATTATGAAAAAAGTAATAAATATTATTTTAATCATACTTGTCGTTTTGGCAATTGTGGTATTAGGTATAATTGCTTTTAGATATTATGAAAGTCAAAAAAATGATAATGAACTTGTGCAAGTAGTTAAGCAAATGGAAGAAGAATTTGCAAAACAAAATGAGCAAGAAAATGAAGTACAAATTCAATATAATGGATATGATGTAGTTGGAATAGTAGAAATTCCATCAATCAATATAAAATATCCAATATTAAATAAAACAAATGATACAACAATGAAATACTCAATAACTAAATTTAGCGGTGGAAAAATTAATGAAATAGGTAATTTCTCTATTGCAGGGCATAACAATTTAGATGGAACAATGTTTGGAAAAGTAAAGAGATTACAAATCGGTGATGAAATAAAACTCACTGATTTGCATAATAATACCGTTACTTACGAAATATTTGATATCTATTCTGTAGATCCAAATGATGTTAGTTGTTTAGAAAGCGTTAACGAGGATACTAAAGAAGTAACTTTAATTACATGTACAAATGGACATTTAAAAAGGCTTATAACAAAAGCTAGAGAAGTAATGTAAAATATGTGGGGGTAAAAGAAATGAAAGCTAAAATGAGCTATAAAAGCAAAAAAATAGCCATTATAACAGCAATAGTTTTAGTCTTAATTGGTGGAATTTCAATAGGAACTTATTATTATATTAAAGGTAATGCTGAATCAGAAGCTACTTCAGGAGAAAATAATACAGTTCAAAATGGATTAATCATAAATGAAACTGACGAAAATAATGAAGACCAAAACAATGTAAATAATTCTGTCGAGGAAACCAATAATACATTAAACAATGAAACAAGTACAAATAATGAAACAGAGGCAAATAGCACAAATACAGTAAACAATAATAGTGACAGAAATAATGGCAACAGTAATAATGGAAATAGTAGTACTAGTGATAATGAAAATAATGACGAAGAACTACCAAACGAAGAATATACACAAATAGACCGTATAGAAACAGGTAGACAAATACTAGTTAGAGAAGGCTTAGCAGTTGGATGGATTAATGCAGGCCTAAATAAAGCAAATGTTTCAACAGACATTTTAGTAAATAGACCAGAGTTAGAAGTACATAAACAAGCAAAAATTAACTCAATAAATGAAACAGACAATGCCGTTCAAGTTGGCAGCAAAATTACATATGAAATTACAATTAAAAATAATAGTAAAACTGTTGATGCTAAAAGTGTTACTGTAACAGATAATATTCCAGCAGGAACAGTATTAGATGAAGAAACTCCAATTTCTAATGGAGGCGTATTAAGCGATGGTAAAATTACATGGTTAGTTGATGTAAACAAAGAATCATCAGTAACAGTAAATTTTACAGTTATTGTAAAAAATGCAGAAGGAAATATTAAAAACGTAGCAGTCGCTGATGGAAAAGATACTGAAGAGACATCAAATCCAATTATCAGTGCAAATAAATCAGTTTCAAGTGAATCAAATCTAGAAGCACTAAAAGCTGGTTCAAAAGTAAAATATACAATTCAAGTAACAAATAATGGAGAAGATATTGCTAAAACTACAGTTAAAGATGTTGTACCAGAAGGAACAACACTTGTAGAAGGTAGTGCATTAGGAGCAGAAAATATTAGTATTGAAAATAATACTATTATTTGGAACAATGTTGAAATAAATCCAGGAGAGACAAAAGAACTTACATTTGAAGTTACAATAAATGAATTTGAGGGAGAAAGCAAAGTTATAGAAAACATTGCTTTAGTTGGAGATACACCAACAAATCCATCTGATGTAACTGTATATAATCCAATTATAGAAAGTGAAAAAACTTCAAATAAATCAGCAGTTGTCGTTGGTGAGGAGATTGAATATACAATTACTGTAACAAACAGTGGTAAAGTTGCAGGAGAAGCAGTTGTAAAAGATACAATTCCAGCAGGCACAACATTTGTACCAGGAAGTATTAAAGTTAATGGTGTAGCAACTACATTAGCAGAAAAAGATTTAAATGCAGGTATAGCAGTATCTGTAGAAGCTAATGGTGGAACAGAAACAATAAGTTTTAGAGTAACAGTAAATGAAGGAACAGAAGGTTCAATCATAAATACAGCGAAAGTAAATGACGAAGAAACACCAACAACAAAGAACCCAGTAATAGATGCAACAAAAAC
>CALXVF010000127.1 GCA_944391895.1 uncultured Clostridia bacterium | reverse complement strand
AATGATTTAATAAACCACAATCAAGATTTTAGAAAATATATAATAAAAAATAATACAAAAATAGATTTACTTTCAGGGATGAATTTAATATTAGATTCCAAGTACAAATTAAGTAGTAAAAAGATAAGAAAAATTAATGAGGAATTAAAAAAAGAATATGACATTGTCATATATGATACATCTTCCGAAAGCTTTTTAGATTATACAAAAGAAATAATAAACTTATCAGACCAAGCAATATTTATATCGGGAGCAAATTTACTAGAAATAAAAAAGTCAGAAAAATTATTAGAAATTTATAATAAGGAGTGGGGAATTAGCAAAAATAAAATAAATATTATATTTAATAAATGCACAGCTAAATCAATGGATGAAAATATATTAAGAGAAATATTTAGAAAATATAATATTTTAGGAAAAATACAATTAAATGATTATTATGATTTATTAATTAATAAAAATAAGACATATAAAACTAAATTACATAAAGAAATAGAAAAAATAAAAAAACAAATAATAAAGGAAAAATACTATGGAATTAGCTAATAATATTGAAAATAATTTATCAATTTCAAGTGATGTAACACTAGAAAAACAAAAAGGATTTCTAGAAACAACATTGGGAAAAATAGTAAATACTGCTTTAGATACTGGAATAAGAGCATTACTTCCAGATATTATAGAAGAACAAATTATTGATGTAAAAGATGCAATAATAAATAATGGATTTAAAGCAGGTGTAGAAGAGGCAATTTCTTCAGCTGTAGATTTAGGTAAAAGTGCAATAGGAATTTTTACTGGAAAATTTGAAAACGTAACACAAGTAAGAAATGCTGTAAAAAGTGGAGGAATAATAGATGGAATTTCAAATGCTCTAGATTATGCCTTAAACTTTTGTTCAAATTTTGGAAAAATTCCAGCTACAATTTGCTCAATATTAAAAAGTGGTAAAAATGCATTATTAGATACTATTAGTAAAAATATAGAGGACGAATTTAATAATCAAGTAAATTCAGTAGAGAAAATAAACAAATATTCACAAAATTGGAAGGAGTATTATAATGATAGAAATTTTGAAAAAATGGATAGAGAATATAAAAAATTGGAAAATGAATTAGAAAAAATTGTACCATTAGAAAGTACAATAAAAGAAGCAAGAAATATAGAAAATTTACATATTTTAATTAAAAATAAAGGAGGAGATTTTAACCTTTCAAATGAAGAGATAGAACTCGCAAAAAAGCTAATAAATTAATATTTTTTATACATTTTTCCTTGCAAATTTTTATTCGGTTTAGTATAATAAGTAAAGTAAAAATAGCATGAAAAGAGGGATACAAATGGATAAAAAACAAGAGCCAGAATTTGCAGAAGGAAAGATAATCGAAAGAGATGTAGAAGCAGAAATGAAAACTGCATACATTGATTATGCAATGAGCGTTATTGTACAAAGAGCTCTTCCTGATGTAAGAGATGGTTTAAAACCAGTTCATAGAAGAATTCTTTATACAATGTATGAAGATGGACTAACAACAGACAAACCATACAGAAAATCTGCTACAACAGTCGGAGACGTTTTAGGTAGATATCATCCACACGGTGACTCATCTGTATATGATGCAATGGTTAGAATGGCACAAGATTTCTCATTAAGATATCCTCTAATAGATGGACATGGAAATTTTGGATCAATAGATGGAGATGGAGCTGCTGCTTACCGTTATACAGAAGCTAGAATGTCAAAAATAGCTGAAACAATGTTAACAGACATTGAAAAAAATACGGTAGACTTTATGCCAAACTTTGATGGAATTAGACAAGAACCAACTGTACTTCCAGCAAAATTACCATCATTATTAGTAAATGGTTCTTCAGGAATAGCTGTTGGTATGGCTACAAATATTCCACCACATAATCTAACAGAAATATTAAATGCAATTATTAAAATAATAGAATCAGAAGATGATTTATCTGATGAAGAATTATTTAAAATAGTAAAAGGCCCAGACTTCCCAACAGGAGGTACGATATTAGGTAGAGATGGAATAAAACAAGCTTATTCTACAGGAAAAGGAAAAATTACATTAAGGGCTGAAGCAGAAATAGAAGAGATGAGTGGTAATAAGCAAAGAATAATTGTTTCTTCATTACCATATCAAGTAAATAAAGCAAAACTAATAATGGATATTAGCCAATTAGTAAGAGATAAGAAAATAGAGGGAATCTCAGAAGTTAGAGATGAATCTGATAGAGAAGAAAAGGTAAGAGTTGTAATTGAACTAAAAAGAGATGTGAATGCAAAAGTAATATTAAATCAATTATATAAATATACTCAAATGCAAGACTCTTTTGGAATAATAATGTTGGCATTGGTTAATAATGTACCTAAAATCTTAACATTAAGACAATGTCTTGATTATTACATTGATCACAGAAAAACAGTAGTTTTAAGAAGAACAAAATTTGATTTAGACAAAGCTTTAGCAAGAGCTCATATATTAGAAGGTTTAAGAATAGCAATAGACAATATCGATGAAGTTATAAAAATAATTCGTGAATCTTATGATGATGCAAAAGAAAGATTAATGGAAAGATTTGGCCTAGATGATATTCAAGCACAAGCTATACTAGATATGAGGCTAAGAACATTACAAGGCTTGCAAAGAGAAAAAATAGAAGAAGAATATGCAGAATTAATGAAGTTAATAGCACATTTAAGAGAAATTCTTGCAAGTGAAAAACTAGTATATGATATCATCAAAGAAGAATGTCTAGAAATGAAAGAAAAATATGGAGATGAAAGACTTACAAAGATTGTTGCTGCAGAAGGAGAATTCAATGAAGATGACCTTATAACAGAAGAACAATCTATAATTGCTCTAACACATTTCGGTTATATAAAAAGAATGCCACAAGACACATATAAGAGTCAAAGAAGAGGTGGAAAAGGAATAACTGGAATGACAACAAGAGAAGATGACTTCGTAAAACAAATCTTTAGTGCATCAACTCATGATATAATATTATTCTTTAGTAATAAAGGAAAATTATATAGGTTAAGAGGATTTGAAGTTCCTGAAGCTGGAAGAACAGCAAAAGGAACAGCTATAGTTAACTTATTATCTCTAGATGCTGGAGAGAAAATAACAGCTGTAATACCAATTAAGAATTTTGAAGATGGTAAATTCCTACTTATGGCTACAAAATCAGGAATAATTAAGAAGACACCTCTAAAAGAATATGATTCAGCTAGAAAAACAGGATTACAGGGAATTAACCTAAAAGAAGAAGACGAACTTATAGATGTAAGGTTAACAGATGGGGAAGATAATATAGTTCTAGTAACTAAAAAAGGAATGTGTATTACATTTAGCGAAAAAGATGTAAGACCAGTAGGAAGAACAGCACAAGGTGTTATTGGAATTAGATTAGATTCAGAAGATGTTGTTATAGGAATGGAATCTATAATTACAAATAGCAAAGAAACATTACTAGCAATTACAGAAAACGGATTTGGTAAAAGAACAGAGTTAAATGAATATAGAGTACAAACTAGAGGTGGAAAAGGAGTTATTACATATAAAGTTACTTCAAAAACAGGAGACATCGTAGGTATTAGAATAGCAAATGAAGAAGAAGATGTAATGATGATAAC
>CALXVF010000126.1 GCA_944391895.1 uncultured Clostridia bacterium | reverse complement strand
ATATTCAAAGATTTTTTGTTTCTTGCTGTCGGACGTAAAGTCCTCCAAACTGCGCGAAACTGCAAAATCTTAAATATACAATTATATGAATTTAATAAGAGGCTGTGAATTGTAACAAACTTAGAATTATCCAAAGGAGAAAATTAATATGAATATACAAGTCAACTGCAATAACAGTATTAAATTAATAGGAAGCAAAATTATATACATAGACCCATATGAAATAGAAAACGAACCTCACGATGCAGATTATATATTTTGCACTCATTCGCACTATGACCATTTTTCGCCAGAAGACATTAAAAAAGTAAAAATGATAATACAAAAATTATAACAGTAAATAGTGCTAAAGAAGGAGCTTTAAAATTATTTGCAGAAGAAGATATAAAAATTGTATTGCCAGGAAATAAATATAACATAGACAACATTGAATTTGAAACAACATATGCATATAATGAAACAAAACAATTTCATCCAAAAGGCAACAGATGGGTAGGATTTATAATTATATTAGATGGTGAAAAATACTTTATAGCAGGAGACACAGATAACATTCCAGAATTACAAAATATTAAGACAGATTTTGCATTTTTGCCAGTAGGAGGCACATATACTATGGATTATAAAGAAGCGGCAAAATTAGCAAATTCAATAGATGCAAAAACAGTAATTCCAACACATTACGGAAGTGTTGCAGGAGAAAAAGAAGATGGAGAAAGATTTAAAAGTCTAATAAAAGATAAAGAGGTTATATTATTTAATATTAGTAAAGGAGTTTAAAAATGGTTAGAGTTTTATTTGTTTGCTTAGGAAATATTTGTCGTTCACCAATGGCCGAATTTATATTTAAAGATTTAGTAAAGAAGAAAGATTTAAGCTCATATATATCAGCTAGTTCTGTAGCCACATCATTTGAAACTAGAGGAGAAGACATGCATATAGAGGCAAAAGCTAAGTTGGACGAAAAAAATATACCATACACAAAAAGAAGAGCAAGAAGGTTAAGCAAGTCAGACTATAAGCAATATGATTACATTATTGGCATGGATGAAAGCAATATTAATAATATAATGAGAATTATAGAAGATGACCCTGACAAAAAAGTATACAAATTATTAGATTTTACGAATAATACGAGAGATATTGCAGACCCTTGGTATACAGGAAATTTTACTGTAGCTTTTAATGATATTTTAGAAGGATGCAAAGCTCTTTTAGATAGTATAATAAAAAAATATGAAATTGATACAGGGGAAGAAAAGCTAAGCACACCAGAAATTCTAAAGAAAATAGATAATAATATATACAATTTTACGAAGATTACACCAAATAAATTTCAAGTTTCAGAATATTTAGCTTTAGCAAGTAGAATATTAGATATAGACATGAATATATCAGCATTTGAAAATAGTGAAATGACAGATGAAGAAATGCTTCCTAGCCTGGAAGAATACAATAAAGAAATTAATGAATACTTATTTAGATTTAAAAAATAGCTACAATTCGCAATTTAAAAACTAGAATTTATACTAATTGGAGATAATATGATAGATATAAAACAAGATTTATTGAAAATGAAAGATGAAAAATATAAAAACTTCCACAGCGGACTATGTCCGGGAGTAAATAACATTATAGGAATAAGAATACCCGTACTTAGAGACTATGCAAAGAAAATCAAAGGGCAGGTGGATATAAGCTCTATTTCAAATGACTATTATGAAGAAGTAATGCTTAAAGGAATGCTAATTGGACTAGAGAAAAAGCTAGACTTTGAAAAAATAAGTAATTTTATTCCGCTAATAAATAATTGGGCAGTTTGCGATACCTTTTGTACTGGTTTAAAGCAAATAAAGAACAACAAAGAAAAAATGTGGGATTTTATACAGAATTACATTAATTCAAAAAAAGAATTTGAAGTTAGATTTGCAGTAGTAACTATTCTAGATTTTTACATTGATGAACAATACATAGATAGAGTTTTAGAATTACTTAAAACTGTTAAACACGAAGGATATTATGCAAAAATGGCAGTGGCATGGGCATATTCATTTTGCTTTATTAAATTTTTTGAAAAGACCAAAAACGAATTTGAAAGTTTTGACAAGAATAATATCGATAAATTTATATATAATAAATCTATACAAAAGTCAATTGAATCGTATAGATTGACAAATGAACAAAAAAATATATTGAAGAGTATGAAAATATAGTATATTTATCCACAAACCGGAGACAATATGTGTAAAACATGTTACGGGGAGTGGAATTTTTTGTATGTATCATATATTAAATGCAAAAGAAACGGTATTAGACAAAAAACAGCTAAAAGATTATTTAACTAAACTTGCAGCAGATAATGTAATAAAGGAGACATCAGATATAAATACTTATCCAATACCAAGAGTTCTGGATAATTTCGAGTATATATCTTTAATATATACTCTATTAAATGAGCATGTAAAATTAGGAATACCAATACATCCAGCAGGAGAATGGTTATTAGATAATTACTATTTAATCGAAAGTACTGTAAGAATAATACAAAAAGATTTGACAAAGGAAAAATATAAAAAGTTCCCTAGAATTGCAACAGGAAATTTTGCAGGATTTGCAAGAATTTATGTTTTATCTAACGAAATTGTAATGAACACTGATGGAAGAATAGAAGAAGATGAAATAAAAGAATATTTAATGGCGTATCAGACTCAAAAAAATTTATTTATGGATGAGATATGGAATTTAGGGCTTTTTCTAGAAATTTCCATAATCGAAAAAATCAGAAGTATTGCTGAAAAAGTTTTTTCTTCACAAATGCAAAAATACAAAGTAGAAGACATGGTTGAAAGAATAATTGAGAATAAAAATAAAAAGAAAATAAAGCTAGACGTAGACTTATATCCATTTATTGAGTATATGTCCTACAGGCTTAGAATGTATGGAGAAAAAGGAAAGGCATATTTAGATATATTAGAAGAGCAGACAAAAAAACATGGAATGACCGTATCAGATGTAATTAACAAAGAGCACTTTGATATTGCTCTAAAAAGAGTTTCAATGAAGAATTGCATTTCTAGTATTAAAAAAATATCTAGAATGAATATTTTAGATATCTTTGAGAATGTAAGTATTGTTGAAAGAATTTTGGAAGAAGACGATGTATATAAAAAGATGGATTATCAAACAAAGTCTTTTTATCGTTTAAGAGTACAGAAATTAGCAAAGAAAACACACTCTTCTGAGGTATATATAGCTAATAAATGCTTGGAACTAACTAAAAACAAAACTGGAAAAGAAGCACACATTGGTTATTATATTATTTCAGATGGAAAAACAGAACTTTTAAAAGAATTACAAAATGAGAAGATATGGCAAATAAACAATAATACCAAATCAAAAATATATGTTTCTATAATATATTTTTTTACGCTACTTTTTACACTACTAATAGCGACAAAATCATGGATAATAGCAATTTTAAGTTTTATACCTTTACAAAATGTCATAACTCAATTCATGCAATATTTATTAAGCAAATTCGTAAAACCTAAAATAATTCCAAAATTAGATTTTAATGATACAGGAATACCAAAAGAATATACTACAATGTGCGTTATACCTGTTTTGCTAAAAAATACTGAAGATGTAGAAAAGATGATGAAAAAGTT
>CALXVF010000125.1 GCA_944391895.1 uncultured Clostridia bacterium | reverse complement strand
AAAAGAGAATGCTATGAAAAACCTAGTGTAAAAAGAAAAAAGAAATCAGAGGCAGCAAGAAAAAGAAAATTTTAAGAGAAAGGAGGGCGTTATAAACGCCCTTGTTTTATTATGAAAAAAACAATCGCATTTGTAAAAAAACATGATAATATATTAATATTTGTAATCTTCGCAATTTTATTGTTAAAAGTAACGTATAATATTAGTATAAATAACAATGATGAATTAATAAATTTCTTAAACACATATAAAATGTCAAAAGGTCTGACAATATATCAAGATACAAATGTCATAATAACACCATTGTTTTTTTACTTAGGAGAAATAATTTTAAATATATTTGGAAATAATATTTTAGTGTTCAGAACATATAATCTCATATTGTCAACAATAATATATTGGCTTTGTTATCAAATATTGAAAGTACTAAAAATAAATAAAAGACTTTCATTATTATATACAATACTTATTATGATGTTTACATATGGGATTATTGGAGCGGGTGCTAACTATAATGTATTAGCATATATCTTTTTTGAACTGGGAGTATTGTTAATACTAAAGATGAAACATGGAACTAAAAAAGATATATTTCAAGGAATAATACTATTTTTAGTATTCTTTAGTAATCAAAAGCTAGCAGCCGGATATTTTGTGGCATTAGTAATATACGCAATATTGAATAAAAATATAAAATCGCTTATAAAAGAACTAGCTATGACAGCTATTCTAGTAGTAATTTATTTTATATACCTATATACTCAAAATAACTTGCATAATTTTATAAATTATACAATACTTGGAATTGGCGAATTTGGAGCTAAAAACACTATTTTTAGAGCTAGTTTTATAACTAATATAATACCTGTGCTATCAGCTGTTTTTGCAATTGCAATTTATATTGTTTTAGTGAAGTTAATGCCAAAATACGAAAAAGATAACAGCGAAGAGAAAATAAAAAGATTAAGAACAATGCTCGTATTTTCACTTTGCACATTAGTATTAATCATGCCTATAGTTAATGTGTATCATATGCAATTGGCAAGTGTATTAATTTTAGTTACTTTCATGTATGAAATACATTTATTTATATATCCAATAATAGATAATAAAAAATCATCTTTAATTACATCCACAATTATAGGTATATTGTTAATAATATTGACAATATTAAGTATAAAGGAAATCATAAATTATATTATGCTCGTAAATACAATACCTATAGATAGTCCATTTTACGGAAGCTTAATAGAGGAAGATTTGCAAAAAGAAATAGAAGATGTTACAGCATACATAAAAGATTCAGATAAAGAAGTAATAGTATTATCAACTTATGCACCATTTTATTCAATTATTTTAAATGATTTAGACAACAATGAATATGATTGGGCTTTAAGGGGAAATTTAGGAACAGAAGGAGAAGAAGGTTTAACTTCAAAGATAAAAGACTTAAAAGATACCCAAATATTAATATATGGTGATGAAGAAAGTGATGAAATGTATCAGTTTGTATTTGATACAGTAAATTACATAAAAGGAAATATGAGATACATAGGAAAAATTCGTAATTTTTCTATATATGAAACTGTAGACTAGGAGGAAAAAATGAAAATTACAAAATTAAAAACTAACAAATTTAAAACAAATTTATGCGCATTATTTATATCAGTACCACTTACAAAAGAAACTGTTACAAAAAATGCACTGCTTGCATCTGTTCTAAGAAGAGGAACACAAAATTTTAAGACTCAAGAAGATATATCTAAAAAATTAGAAGAAATGTATGGAGCAGGATTCAATTGTGGTGTAGACAAAATAGGAAATTACCATATCTTAAAATTCTATTTAGAAACAATAGATAATAGCTATACATTGGAAAATGAGAATTTATTGCAAGATGGGGTAAATTTATTAATAGATATAGTATTTAATCCATTAATAGAAAATGGAGCTTTTAAAAAAGAATATGTGAATCAAGAAAAAGAAAATCTTACAAAAATTCTATTTTCAAGACAGGACAATAAATCTTTATATGCAAAAGATAGATGCATAGAAGAAATGTTTGAAGGGGAACCTTACTCATTATATAAATATGGGTTACCAGATAAAATAAATGAAATTAATGAAAAGAACCTTTATGAATATTATAAAAAATTAATTACTAATAGTAAAATTGACCTATTTATATCTGGAGAAAATATAGAAAATGTAAAATTACCAAATATAGATAGTAGTGAATTAGAAAACATAACCATAAAGCATAATGCTAATACTAATCCTAAAATAGTAAAAGAGAATTTAGATGTAACTCAAGGAAAATTAATAATAGGATTAAATACTCCGGAAGAAGATAAGCTAGCTGTGTCTTTATATAATACAATCCTTGGAGGAGGAGCTAATTCAAAACTATTCCAAAATGTGCGTGAAAAAGCAAGCTTAGCATATTCAGCAGGTTCATCATATATAAGAAGACAAAATACAATACTAATTCAAACAGGAATAGAAATAGCAAATTATGATAAAGCTTTAGAAATAATAAAACAGCAAATACAAGAAATGAAAAATGGAAATATAACAAATAATGAATTTAACGCTGCAAAGGAACTTTTAACATCATCAGTTAATTTAATACCGGAATCAGAAGAAGACACAATTGCCTTCTATTTTGACCAGAGATTATTTGGCGATAATTTAACAATAACAGAATATGCAGAAAAATTGAAGAATGTAACTATGGAGCAAGTTATAGATGTTGCTCAAAAAGTATCAATAGATACAATATATTTTCTAAAGAAGGGGGAATAATATGGAAATCATAGAGAATAAACAAATTAAAGAAAAAGTATATTTAGAGACTCTAGAAAATGGAATGAAAGTAATTATTATTCCTAAAAAATATACAGAAAAGAAATATATCATCTGGGGTACAAAATTTGGTTCAATAGATAATCATTTTATAGAGCCAACAACAGGAAAAGAAATACAAGTACCAGATGGAGTTGCACATTACTTAGAACATAAAATGTTTGAACAGGAAAATGGAGTAGACAGTTTATATAAACTAATGTCTCTAGGTTTAGATGCAAATGCATATACAACAAATGACCATACAGCATATCTTTTCGGTGGAACAAATAATTTTTATGAGGGATTGGATGAATTAATGGATTATGTACAACATCCATACTTCACTGATGAAAATGTCGAAAAAGAGAGAGGAATCATCGGTCAAGAAATAGGAAGATATGATGATGAACCAGCATGGCAATTGTATGTAAATATGATGGATTGCTTGTATACTAATAATCCAGTAAAACTAGATATTGCAGGTACAGTCGAATCAATCAGTAAAATAACTAAAGAAACATTATTCTCATGCTATAATACATTCTATCATCCATCAAATATGATATTATGTGTAAGCGGAAACTTTGAACCAGAACAAATATTAGAAGAAATAAAGAAAAGATTGCTACCAAGAGAAAAAATAGGAGAAATAAAAAGAATATATCCTGAGCATGAATATAAAATAAATAAACCATTTAAAGAACAAAAAATGGATGTTAATATTCCTTTATTTATAACTGGTTTTAGAGATATATTAGAAAATGAAAACAAAATAATGAAGCATATTGCTATTGAAGTAATATTGAATAGCTTGATAGGAAAGAG
>CALXVF010000124.1 GCA_944391895.1 uncultured Clostridia bacterium | reverse complement strand
ACCGCTTAAGCGGTTGCTTGTAACAAGGCCTTATAGGCCGATATGAAAATCCACGGGTTCTACCCGTGGATGATTATTAAATGTATAATGCTAAAAAATATTGTGAAAAAAAGTTGGCTTTGATATAATCTATTTGCAATATTTCGTAAAAAATGATATAATTAATATGTTAAGTATTAAGATAGGAGAAAGATATGAATAATATAGAAATAGGTTTTGAAGAATATAAATTAGTATTAGCATCTTTTAGATATGAAAAAAATGTCGAACTAGCTAAAAATGAGAATGGGATTGTGGATGAGAATAGATTACAAGAATTATTAAGAATGGAATATGAAAGAATGTTAGAATATGTAAAAGCTCATTCAGCCCCAGAAAATGCTCAAAAGAACATCGAAGCATTAGCTAAAAGATATGAGTTTGTAAAAGATAGAAGACAAATGATATACTATGGAGAATTAAAGAGATTAATTGATTCAGAAAAATATTTAAGTGATCAAGGCGTAGATAAACTTTTGAGTAATGCAGGCAAAGTAAGTAAAATAGGTTATAAGGACGCCAAAAATTCTAAACTCATGATTCTTAAAGTTTCGCCAAAAAATGAACCACAAAAAACAGTCAAGATAAAACAAATAGGAATATTAGGATATAGAATGATAAATTTAGAATCATATATTGATGTGTATAAATGTGAAAAAAATATTAATGGAGTTGACAGGGTATTTACTATCTTTACTGACACTTCATTTCAAAGAGCTATTGACTTAATAAAGAAGCAAAATGATGGATATCCATTAACTCCAAAGGAAGAAACATATTTAGAAAATGTTTCAGAACAATTATCAGATAAACATTTAAGTGCTTGCCAAAGAAAACTAAATGGATATATTGGAAATGTACAAAATGGAAAAATTACTTATGACCAAGACGAATATAATGCTTGTAGAACATATGTAAATTATAGAAATAGAAAGCAAGAAGAACAACAAGGCAGATAGAAGTTAATATATAAGAAATAGGCTATGTATGCATAGTCTATTTTTGTCTTTAAAAATATTGACATATAGGATAGAAAATGTTAAGATTATAAATGTTAGACTAAACTAACAAAAACAAAAAAGGGAGGAAGCGGGGGCACCTCGCATAAATATATGGAACTACTAAATATAAAAGATTTGCATGTAAATGCAGGAAATAAAGAAATATTAAAAGGACTAAATTTAACAATCAATGAAGGTGAAACTCATGTTATAATGGGACCAAATGGTGCTGGTAAATCAACACTTGCTAACATTATTTTAAATAATCCAGAGTACAAAATTATGGATGGAGAAATTGACTTCGAAGGAGAAAATATAAATGACTTAAAAACAGACGAAAGAGCCAGAAAAGGTATTTTTATGTCATTTCAAACTCCAGAAGAAGTACCAGGAATTTCAGTAATGAATTTCATAAAAGCAGCAAAATCAGCTCAAGAAAAAGAAATGATAAAAGTTTTTGCATTCAAAAAAGAATTAGAAGAAAATATGCAAAAATTAGATATGAAAACTGGGTATAGCACTAGAGATTTAAATGTAGGATTTTCAGGAGGAGAAAAGAAAAAGAACGAAATCTTACAAATGTTAATGCTTAAACCAAAACTTGCTATATTGGATGAAACAGATTCAGGACTAGATGTTGATGCAATCAAAACTGTATCAAAAGGTATTAAAATGTATAAGAATGATAAAAATGCAGTTTTAATAATTACACACTCTACAAAAATATTACAAGGTTTGAACGTAGATTATGTACATATATTAGTAGATGGAAAAATAGTAAAAACTGCAAAAGCAGATTTAGCGAGTGAAATTGAAAAAGAAGGATATTCTAAATATATTGGTTAATAGAGAGGGAAAGAATTGAAAACACAAGTAAAAGATATAGATGATAACATATATAATATAAAAAATAAAGACGAATATAGCTTTAAAACAGTAGGACTAACTGAAGAAGTAATAAAAGAAATTTCAGAAAAAAAACAAGAGCCAGAATGGATGTTAGAACTAAGACTTAAAGCATTAAAAATATATAATGAATTAAGTATGCCTACTTGGGGCCCTAATCTAGCAGAATTAGATATGAGTAAAATTGCGACATATGTAAAACCAAAAACAGATATGAAAAAATCATGGGATGATGTACCAGATGATATAAAAAATACATTTGATGCATTAGGAATTCCAGAGGCAGAAAAAGAATCTTTAGCTGGAGTCGGAGCACAATATGATTCAGAAATTGTTTATCATAGTATTAAAGAAGAATTAGTAAAACAAGGTGTTATTTATACTGACTTTGATGAAGCAGTAAAAAAATATCCAGAACTAGTAAAAGAATACTTTACAAAATGTGTACCAATGACAAACCACAAGTTTATAGCACTTCATTATGCAGTTTGGTCTGGAGGCTCTTTTGTTTATGTTCCTAAGGGAGTACAGGTAGATATACCACTTCAATCATATTTTAGATTAAATGCACCAGGAGCAGGACAATTTGAACATACATTAATCATTGTAGATGAAGGAGCATCACTTCAATTTATTGAAGGATGTTCAGCACCAAAATATAATGAAATAAACTTACATGCAGGATGTGTTGAACTATTCGTAAAAGATAACGGATATTTAAGATATTCAACAATAGAAAATTGGTCAAAAAATATGATGAATTTAAATACTAAAAAAGCAATAGTAAGTTCTAATGGAACAATAGAATGGGTTACGGGTTCATTTGGTTCAAGAGTATCAATGCTTTATCCAATGAGTATTCTAAATGGAGAAAATGCAAAATGTGAATTTACAGGTATTTCTTTTGCTGGAAAAGGACAAAACCTAGATACTGGACTAAAAATTGTTCATAATGCAGAAAATACATCGTCAGTAGTAAATTCAAAATCTATTTCAAAAGATGGTGGAATTTGTACATTTAGAAGTGATATAAAAGTAAGACCAAGAGCTAAAAATTCTAAAGTAACAGTTTCTTGTGAATCTTTAATGTTAGATAGTATTTCACGCTCTGATACAATTCCTGTAAATAGTATTGAAAATGACGAAGTAGAATTTTCACATGAAGCGAAAATAGGAAAAATATCAGATAAGACGATTTTTTACTTAATGACAAGAGGTATTAGTGAAGAAGAAGCAAAAGCTATGATAGTAAGAGGATTTGCAAGTCCAATATCTAAAGAATTACCTTTAGAATATGCTGTTGAAATGAACAACTTAATAAACTTAGAATTAGAAGGGAGTATAGGATAATGGAAAAATATATATTAAATGAAACTCCTGTTAGAACAGCTAATAACTTTGGAATAAATAATATCGAATTAATATTAGATGTTCCAAAAATACATAAAGAATTTGAAAACTTTAGTATAGAAACAAATGATATAGATAAAATAAAATTTGAAATAAGTTCAGATAATGTAACTCAATCTGAAAATAGAATTGGATTAGAAAGAAGAATAAATAAAACTGTAAAAATTATAATTCCTGAAAATGTACAAGTAGAAGAGAATATTAAATTAGAATTTGAATTAGATGATGAAAATGAATTATTAATTGAAAATATAGAAATAATATTAGAAAAAAATTCTTCTGCTAATTTCCAAATAGTATATACTTCTAGTAATCTTGAAGAAGCTTTTCATAGTGGAGAGCTAAATATAAATTTGAAGGAAAATGCGAATGCAAAAGTAGTTGTAGCCAATTTAGTAAAAAAC
>CALXVF010000123.1 GCA_944391895.1 uncultured Clostridia bacterium | reverse complement strand
AAAAAGTAGCTGAAATTTTTAAAAAATTAAATTTTAATAGATTTATTGAAAGATTTGGTCTAGACAAAGAAATAACAGCAAAAAAAGAAGCAATAAAAATAAATGTAAAAGAAGAAAAAATAGAAAATATAGAAATTGAAGATAGACTTATCTTTTATTTAAAAACAAGTACATCAAACGATGAAAATAGAATTATAAAAAAAGACATAAATGGTATAGGAATATATGAAAATAAAGACAATATAATTTATATTAAGTTTGAAAATCAAAATGACATAAAAAAATTAAAAACAATTTTTGAAGATGAAAAAATCAAAAAAATTGGATATAATATAAAAGAAGATTATGTTTTACTAAAAGAGTTCGGAATTAATTTACAAGGAATAAAATATGATGCAGAAGTAGCAGCTTATGTGCTAAATCCAACAAATATTAAACATAATATAAAAGAAATTTCAGCACAATACCTAGATATAGATTTGGATGAAATGATACCTAAAAAAGAAGAAATGCAACTTAATATGCTTGAACAAGTAAAAGAATTGTCAAATAAAGATGAAGTAGGAACATATGTATATGCTTTGAATGAACTATATAATGTTACAATTAAAAAAATGGAAGAAGAAGGGTCAAAAAATTTATTCGACAATATAGAAATGCCATTAGTTAAAGTTCTTGGAGAGATGCAATATAATGGAATAACTGTAAATAAAGAAGAGTTAGAGGCATTTGGAAAAGATTTTAAAGAAAGATTAAATGATAGAGTAAAAGAAATTTATGAATTAGCAGGAGAAGAGTTTAATGTAAATTCAACTCAACAATTAGGCAAAATCCTGTTTGAAAAGTTAAAATTAACAGAACCAAAGAAAAATAAAAAAGGATATGCAACAGATGTTGAAACACTAGAAGGAATAAAAGACGAGCATCCGATTGTAGAAAAAGTATTAGAATACAGAAGTCTAATAAAACTAAATTCTACTTATGTAGATGGAATTATTCCATACATAAATCCTAAAGATAGTAGAATACATGCAGTATTTAATCAAACAATAACAGCAACAGGAAGAATTAGTTGTACTGACCCGAACCTTCAAAATTTACCAAGTCATGAAGGAGAAGGTAAAAATGTGAAAAAAGCTTTTAAAGCACAAGAAGGATATGTATTTGTAGATGCTGATTATTCACAAATAGAACTAAGAGTATTAGCACATATTTCTAAAGATGAAAATATGATAAAAGCATTTCAAAATGATGAAGATATTCACAAAGAAGTAGCATCAAAAGTATTTGGTGTGGCAATGAACAAAGTAACCAAAGAACAAAGGTCAAGAGCAAAAGCAGTAAACTTTGGAATAATATATGGAATAACTGCATTTGGATTGTCACAACAATTAAAAATAGATAGAAAACAATCACAAAAATATATAGATAATTATTTAGATAAATATAGTGGTATAAAAAATTTTATGGATGAAATAATAAAGAAAACAGAAGAACAAGGATATGTTGAAACCGCTTTTGGAAGAAGAAGATATGTACCAGAATTAAAATCTAATAATTATATGGTTAGACAGTTTGGTTCAAGAGTAGCTATGAATACACCAATACAAGGAACAGCAGCAGATATTATGAAAATAGCTATGAATAATTTATATGAAAACCTAAAAGGAATAGATGCTAAAATAATATTACAAGTACATGATGAATTGATTATAGAAGTAAAAGAAGAGCAAAAAGAAAAAGCAAAAGAAATTTTAAAAGAAAGTATGGAAAAAGCAGCGAAACTAGAAGTGCCTTTAAAAGTAGAAATATCTGAAGCAAAAACTTGGTATGATGTAAAATAACAAGGAGAAAGACTAGTGCGAAAAATAATATTAATTCTTATAATAATTATAATTTCATTAATCTTAATATTATTAAATATAAATAACATATTAAAATTAGTATATAGACAAGATTATTCTGAATATGTAGAAAAATATGCAAAAGAAAATAATATAGATTCATTATTAGTATATGCAATAATAAAAGCAGAAAGTAATTTTGATGATGATGCTGTATCAAATAAAGGAGCTATGGGACTAATGCAACTTATGGATGAAACAGCGAAAGAAGTTGCAACAAATGAATTAATGGAATATAACAGTGAAGAAACACTGTACAATCCAGAGAAAAATATACAAATCGGTGTAAAATATTTTGCAGATTTAAAAGAAATATTTGGAAATGATGCTATTGCTATAGCGGCATATAATGCTGGAATGGGAACAGTAAATAGTTGGATAGAAGAAGGAATTATAAAAGCTGATGGAAGTGATATTGAAAATATTCCATATAAAGAAACTAATATGTATGTGCGAAAAATATTGAGGGACTATAATATGTATCAAAGGTTATATTTATAACTTAAATAATATAAATATTAATAAAAAGGAGGAAGGATATGTCAATATTAGTAACAGGAGGAGCAGGATATATAGGCTCACACACAGTTGTAGAATTATTAAATGAGGGAGAAAAGGTAATAGTAGTAGACAACTTTGTAAATAGTAAACCAGAAGCATTAAAAGCAATAAAAACGATTACGGGAAAAGATTTTAGCTTTTATGAGGTAGATTTAAGAGATGAAGAAGAACTAAATAATGTTTTTGAAGAAAACAAAGATATAACAGCAGTAATACATTTTGCAGGATTAAAAGCGGTTGGAGAATCAGTACGCAAACCTATAGAATATTACGACAATAACATATATGGAACTCTAGTATTATTAGACGTTATGAGAAAACACAATGTAAAGAAAATAATATTTAGTTCATCTGCAACTGTATATGGAGATCCAAAAGAAGTTCCAATAAAAGAGGACTTCCCACTTTCAGCTACAAATCCATATGGACAGACAAAATTAATGATAGAGCAAATTTTAAAAGATGTTTATGTATCAGATAATGATTGGAGCATTATACTTCTTAGATATTTCAATCCAATAGGAGCACATGAAAGCGGATTAATAGGAGAGAGCCCAAATGGAATACCAAATAATTTAATGCCATACATAAATCAAGTTGCACTTGGAAAATTAGACCATTTAAATGTTTTCGGAAATGATTATCCAACACATGATGGAACTGGAGTTAGAGATTACATACATGTAGTAGATTTAGCAAAAGGACATTTAAAAGCATTAAAAAGAGCAGAGAAAATAACTGGAGTTGAAGCATATAATCTAGGAACAGGAAAAGGATACTCAGTTTTAGATATAGTTAAGAATTTTGAAAAAGCTACTGGACAAAAAGTAAAATATGAAATTACACCTAGAAGGCCTGGTGACATTGCAGAATGCTATGCTGACCCAACAAAAGCAGAAGAATTACTTGGTTGGAAGGCTGAAAAAGATTTAGAGCAAATGTGCAAAGATTCATGGAATTTTACATCTAGACAAAAATAAAATTCAAAATTTGAAAAAATTAGTAATACTCTTATCTTGAATAAAAAAAATAAAATTGCACAAAATAGATTATGTAAAGCTTAAAGATAGGAGTGAAAGATATGAAAATAATTGACAGAATAGCTTTAGTTTTAGTCATTATTGGAGCCATCAACTGGGGATTAATCGGATTATTTGGATTTAACTTAGTTGAAAGTATCTTTGGTGCAATGAGTGTTGTAAGTAGAATTATATATACCTTAGTGGGAATCTCAGGACTATGGGCTATAAGATATTTTACGTATGACCATGACTAAAAAAGGATGAACTTTGAGGAT
>CALXVF010000122.1 GCA_944391895.1 uncultured Clostridia bacterium | reverse complement strand
AGTCACCAAATTTATATTGAATTTTTTAATCAATTTAATTTTAAATTTTTTTATCAATTTTGTATTGACTTTTACATTTGCTATCTTCATCTTCTGGAAAGAGGTTTAATCCCTCGTATTTTCCAAGAAAGTGAGAGAATAGGCTGTCGTTGTCTGTCATTTTCCGTAGGAAATTCATCTCCTTTGCAAATTTTTCGTTGCAAGATAGCCAATCTAAGAAGAACACCTCACCATCAGTGGTTTCCACAGTTCCCTTTTTTATATTTTGGGAACTAATTGTTGATATGATTGGAATCACAAGCCCATTGCTTTGGCACATTTTGCCTTTCAGCTTTCTTTCACCGTAGATGTAGAAATCCCTGAGAATAGGTATCCCACTATCTCTTGCATAGACATATTCGATGTACACCTTGCTGATGGAATCCAGCACGAATGTCCCACCGGTCGTTTTAGCATGGGTTTCATCCCGAATTTTATCTACACGGAATGAAACCCATTCGTCTTCGTATTTTCCTTCAACATAGAAGCACTTCGACCCTTGTTCAGTCATGTCAAAAAGACATTTTCGTCTTCCTACTTTCTCAATCTCAAAAAAGAAAGCGTCAGTCATGTGTTTCATTTGAGAATACTCCCCTTTTTATTGTACTAACATCATAAAATGTTGTAATTACAATTATATCATCTTATAGTATATTTTGCAATAATTAAAGCTTGCTATCTCTAGCAAGCTTTAATATTTTTATTTTTTATCTTTTTGCAATTCTTTATATCTCTTTATTTTCATTGTAGAAGTTTTTTCAAATTCTCCTTCTTTTATTTCAAGAGATTTAACAGCTTTATATGATGTTAATTTTTTATTAACTGTCTTTATTTGTTCCCATATAATGTCATATATTTCTTTATCTGAAATATTTCCGTGTAATTCTTCTATTTTCTCTTTATCTGGAATTACTCTAGCAGTTATTATTAATTCTTTGTCATCTTTTCGTTTTGCTTCTGCACCCTCTGGAGATTTTCCATATACCATAACTTCTTTTATTTCTGGTACTTTATCCAATAGCATTTCTATTTCTTCTGGATAAATATTTTTTCCATTTTGTGTAACTATAACATTTTTACTTCTACCGGTTATATAAATATAACCCTCTTCATCTATGTAACCTATATCTCCTGAATGGAAAAATCCATCTGGTTCTATAACTTCTTTTGTCGCTTCTTCATCTTCATAGTATCCAAGCATTAATGTTGGAGATTTAATCATTATTTCTCCCTCTCCATTTTCATTAGGATTATTTACTTTTATTTCTGCCTGAACTATTGCTTTTCCAGCAGAACCTACTTCTGGTTTATATTCTGGTGTTAAAGCAGAAATAGGCGCTGTTTCTGTAAGTCCATAACCTTGTAAGAACATTATTCCTATGTCTTCTAACCAGTTACCAACTTTTTTATCAATTGGAGCTGCTGCTGAAACTATTATTCTAATGTTACCGCCTAAATTATCATAAATTTCTTTAAATACTTTCTTTTTTATGTCTATTCCGACACTTTTTAGTCCATTTGTAACATGTATCATAGAATTTACTAGTTTTTCTTTATGGCTCTTTTTAATTGTTTCATTTATTTTGCTATATATACTCTCTACAAGAAGTGGAACTGTTAATACTGCAGTAGGTTTTGCTTCTTGTAAATTTGGAACAATATATCTTAATCCTTCACATACGGCAACTGAACATCCTAGAGCTATTGGTAATAAAAATCCTATTGTAGATTCATATGTATGATGTAATGGTAATACTGAAAATAGCCTATCTGTTGGATATAATTTTACATATGCATTTACGGCATTGATATTTTCTGCCAAGTTTCTATTACACAACATAACACCTTTAGAATTCGATGTTGTTCCTGATGTAAATAATAATACTTTAAATTCATCTGGATTTATTTCTATATCTATGTATGAATTATCTCCAGACTCTACTATTTTCTTTCCACTACTTACCAAATAGTTTATTCCTACTTCTTTACCTTCTAATGGTTTGTCTGATTTCATTTCAATGAAGTATTCTACTTCTGGTACATTTTCTTTTATTTTTTTGATATCTTCTTCTTTTTTAGGTGAATATATAATAGCAGCTGCCTTAGATCTTCTTACAACGTTTTCTAATTCATTATAAGGTAATTCTCTATCCACAGGGACAGCTATTCCAACTCCACATAATGTTGCCATGTATGATATATACCAACCATATTGTGTTTCCCCAACTATAATTATTTTTTTGTCTTTTAAGTTAAGTAATTTAATCATAGCTGTTCCAAGTGCTATAACATCCTCGCCAAACTCTTTATATGTAATTGTTTTATATGGTTCTTTATGATCTGGTTTTTCTAGTATACAAGGTCTATCTTTATATTTGTCTATTGATCTTGTAAAAAATTCTTTTACTGTTTTATAATTTGTTGTTTCATAAGGTTCAGTTCTTTTTTGTTTTAAATTTTCTTTTTGCATTTTTGCATAATCTATGTCTAATTCTTCTAAATTTTCTACTGTATTCATTTTTATTTTTCCAAATTTTAATTTTGGCATTTTTATATTAATATTCATCACTATCTATTTCCCCTTCCTTAAGTTTTGAATAAAACTACGATCTAATTCTTTATATAATTCTTCAACTTTTATTTCTCCACTTTTCTTTCGTAGTAAACTTGTACATGCTAATCCAAATATTTCTGAAGTTAAAATATCTGCATTATATGGTTTAATTTCCTCATTGTCTATTCCTTCTTGAATTATATTTTTAACTATTTGTAGGTATTCATCAACATACTTCTTGCATGTTTTACTTCTTGTACTATTTCCCCATAGCTCACTAAGAACAATTGTCATAAAGTTTTCATATTTTACAATAATTTTAATTTGAATAAGCACAATTGCTCTAAGCTTGTCTATATATTTTTCTTGCTTATCTATCTTTATTTTTATGCTATTTTTTAACAAATTCATTCCTTCTTCTATTAGGAAATTAAAGATTTCTTCTTTACTTGAGAAATGATAATATAATGTTCCTTTTGCAACTCCAACCTCTGCAGTAATTTCTTCTATACTTGTAGCATCATAACCTTTCTCTGCAAAAAGTTTCATAGACGTTTCAAATATTTTTCTTTTCGTTCTATTCATATATAATCCTACTTTCTTGATTTTGCATCTAATGCATCTAAATTATCTAAGGCTTTCCCTGTGCCTATTGCAACACATGAAATAGCATCTTGGGCAATCATTACATTTATACCTGTTCTTTCTTGCAAAAGTTTATCTAAACCGTATAAAAGGCTGCCTCCTCCTGTCATATATATTCCTCTATCGCTTATATCTGCTGTAAGTTCTGGTGGAGTTTTTTCTAGGACACTTTTTACTGCTTCGACAATTTGAATTGCTGGTTCTATCAATGCTTCCATTATTTCCGATGAACGTAATGTTATTGTTACAGGTAATCCCGTATCTAAATTTCTTCCTCTAGCTTCCATAGTAATATCTTCCGGTCTAGGATACACACAACCTATTTGTACTTTTATTTCTTCCGCAGTTCTATCTCCTATTAAAACATTATATTTCTTTCTAATGTATTTTATTATATTTTTGTCAAATATATCTCCTGCTATTTTTAAAGATGTACTAACAACTGAGCCCCCTATTGAAATCACTGCAATATCTGTTGTTCCTCCTCCAACATCAACTACTAAATTTCCACAAGGTTTTGCAATGTCTATACCAGCACCAATTGCAGCTGCTACAGGTTCTTCT
>CALXVF010000121.1 GCA_944391895.1 uncultured Clostridia bacterium | reverse complement strand
GATTACATGAAGCAGGATTAACTTTATCAGTAGATGTAACAGCACCAGATGGTTCAGAAACATGGTCTTTATGCTATGATAGAAATACAATTGGAAAAGTTGCAGACTATATAATATTTATGGGATATGATCAAAACGGACCATCTTCAACTGAAGCTGGAACAGTAGCTGGAGCTAACTGGGTAGAACTAAACATTAAAAAATTCTTGGGTCAAGAAGGAGTAGAAAGTGATAAATTAATACTAGGTATTCCTTTCTATACAAGACTTTGGAAAGAAGATGATGGAACATTAACAAGTTCAGTAGTTAACATGAGAAGTGTTACAATTCCAGAAGGTGTAGGAAAAACATGGGACGAAGAAACGAAACAATTTTATATAGAATATGAAAGAAATGGTGCCACATATAAAATGTGGATAGAAGATGAAGAATCAATAAAAGCAAAATTAGATTTAGTAAATCAGTATGACTTAGCAGGAGCAGGATTCTGGTCAAAAGATAGAGAGTTAAATACTGTTTGGAGTATAATTAATGAAAAATTAAATATAGAAACAGACACAGAAAATGAATAATTTGCAAATCACCCGAATATAATTATAAGGGTGATTTTTTATGAATATAGGATATGTAAAAATGGACAAGATAAACAAATTTCAATCTGTTTATAGAAATTTGCTTAGAAAAATAAGAGTGGTAGATAATTACTACTATTTACCTTCAAATAGTGAAAAAATGCTAGATGCTGTTAGAAAAAAACTAAAAGAAGATAGCGTGGATTATATTATACAGGAAAAAGATATAGATTGTGGATATCCAGAACTAACAGGAAAATATAATGTAAAATATATGTTGCCAGAAATAGTTACATATTGTTTTAAGCTGTTAGGCGAAGAAGCAAGGATGAAAGATATATACATATGTGTAAATAATTTTACAAAAGAAAATATAAAAATAATAGAAGAACTTTGTACTAAGGTAAAAACAGTGAATATAATAACAGACCATTTAAAACAATTTCAAGAATTAGAAAAAAGATTAGAAAGAAATGATATATATATAACTGTATCTAGTAATAGAAGAAAAGGACTAAAAAGAGCTAGAATTATAGTAAATATAGACTTAAAAGATTTAAGACCATTTAATTTAAATAGAAACTCAATAGTAATAAATGCGACGCAGAATATAGAGCTAGGAAAAGAATTCGAAGGAATATGTATTGAAAAAGTATTGGTTGATACTAAAAAAGTAATGAGAATTTTTAGTGATATGGAAAATATGGATAAACAAAAACTCATTGAAGGGGAAATAATAAAACAAACAAATCAAAGTGATTACCAAAAGATAAGAGAAAGCATACAAAAAGATAAAATCCATATTTTAAAACTTCTTGGAAGAAGGAGTGAAATTGACATAGCAGAATTTGCTAATTTAAAAAAGAAGATGTTACAGTATACGGCATAAGAAATTTTAAATATACAGTTATTAAATAACTTTCGGTGAATTTTCACATTCCCCTCTTGACAAAATCCCAAGTTGGTATTAATATATTAAAGATAATTTTTACAAAAGGAGGAATGGGTAATGGACAGCGAAGCAGTATTGCTTACACAAGAGGGATATGACAAACTAGAACAAGAATTAGAATACCTAAAAACAACAGAAAGAACAGAGATAGCTGGAAGAATAAAAGTAGCCCTAGGATATGGAGACTTATCTGAAAACTCTGAATACGACGAGGCTAAAACAGCACAAGAAATGAATGAAAACAAGATAGCAGAACTAGAAAATAAATTAAGACATGCAAAAATAATAGATGCTTCAGAAATCGATACAAAAACTGTTCAAGTAGGAAATACTGTTGAAGTATTGGATATGGATTTCAATGAAAACATGACATATACAATAGTAGGTTCAACAGAGGTAGACTTAGAGCAAAATAGAATTTCTAATGAATCACCAATTGGTTCAGCCCTATTAGGAGCAAAAAAAGGTCAAATAGTAGAAGCAAAAATTCCAGCAGGTGTTGCTAAATTCAAAGTATTGTCAATAAAAAAATAGTAAATAATAACTAAAGCTATGTAAATACATAGCTTTTTTCCTTATAAATATTGACTTTTAGCCTATAAAATAATATCATATATATAGCATAAAAAAGGAGAATGGTGATTATGGAAGCTCTTATGACTACAACCAGTCTAGGCGGAGAGCTAATAAGTTTCAAGCTAGATGGTATAGAGAAAATTCACCAAGGAGAAAATAGTAGGGATGATAAAGGAAAGGTATATTGGAAAAGACATAGCCCGGTTCTATTCCCAATAGTAGGAAAACTAAAGAGAAATCAAACTATTATAAATGGAAGAACTTTTGAAATTTCACAACATGGATTTGCTAGAGATATGGAATTTGAACCAATTACTAAGTTAGACAATTTCCATTCATATATGCTAAAAAGTAATAAATATACTTTAGCAAGATATCCTTTTGAATTCGAGCTATATAATACATATAGACAAGAGGAAAATAAGCTAATATTTATTTATAAAGTAATAAATACAGGTGTTACAAATATGCCATTTGGAATAGGAGGACATCCTGCTTTTAAAATAGACCCAGATGATTTAAAAAGAGGAAACTATTATTTAGAATTTGCCGAAGAAGAAGAAAGAGCACATTTCCTATATTTAGTCGATGGGCTAGTTGGAACTGAGTATGCAAAAAATAAACTAGTGAACGATAGAATTATTCTATTAGATGAGCATACTTTTGATAATGATGCATTAATTATAAAAGGAATACAAAATAAAAAAATAAGCTTAAAAAATAGTAGAACTAGAAAAACTGTTCTAACAATGGACTTTGAAGGATGGCCATATCTAGGTATTTGGTCAAAGCCAGGTGCACCATTTATTTGTTTAGAACCATGGCAATCAACTGCAGATAGAATACATAGTTCAAATGTATTTGTACAAAAACCAGATATGATAGTATTGGCTCCAGGACAAGAATTTGAAGCAAAATTTTCAGTAGAGTTTTTTAATTAGGAATGATTTAATTTTATAGTTCTTTATGATATTGTATATTAAATGTTTTGCAGTCACGCGCAGTTTGGAACGAAAGTGACAGCAAGTGACAAAAAAACTTTAATATACAATAAAAACATATTATAAAAAGGAATACAATATGATAGAAATTATATTATTAACTATTATTGCAATAAGTGTAAAAGTTATTTATGATGCAAGAAGTATAACAGAAAAATATTTTAGTAATGAAGACGAAAATAAGCAAATTAGACTACTTAAAGGGGTGGGATTTCTCGTCTCTATTATTTGCGCAATAATATTATATTTTTTGATTAGGAGATAGATTATGAAAGAGATAAAAGAAAAATACAATCCCAAAAATTTTGAGGATAGAATATATAAAAATTGGGAAGAAAAAGGGTATTTTAAACCTAGTATGAATAAAGAAAGAGAAGCTTATTCAATAGTAATGCCACCACCAAACGTAACTGGAAAATTGCATATGGGACATGCTTTAGATGGTACAATACAAGATATAATAATAAGAACAAAAAGAATGCAAGGATATAATACTTTATGGCTTCCAGGAACAGATCATTCGTCAATTGCAACAGAGGCAAAAGTAGTAGAAAAAATAAAAAATGAAGGACATACTAAACAAGAATTAGGAAGAGAAAAATTTTTAGACGAAGCGTGGGCTTGGACTAAGAATTATGGCGGACAAATAGAAAATCAGCAAAAAAAATTAGGATGTTCTTGTGATTGGGAAAGAAAAAGATTTAC